>CAZNAK010000108.1:0-1275 GCA_964570645.1 uncultured Cytophagales bacterium
TTGACCAGCTCATCGAACAGACGGTTCCCGAAAAAATCCGCCTTGATACCCCCTTAGACTTACCCGAGGCACAGACAGAGTATGAGTTCCTTAAAAGTTTCAAAGCCTTAGCGAGCAAGAATAAAATTTTCCGCTCCTACATTGGGATGGGGTATCACGAGTGTGTTACGCCCCCTGTTATCCAGCGTAACATACTCGAAAACCCAGGCTGGTACACGGCTTACACCCCTTATCAGGCAGAAATCGCGCAGGGTCGCCTCGAAATGCTCATTAACTTCCAGACGATGGTGACCGATCTGACAGGTATGGAGCTTGCCAACGCCTCTCTCCTCGACGAAGCTACCGCTGCTGCCGAGGCGATGCGGATGTTCTGGGACGTTCGGAAGGGCGAGAAAAAGAAGGCAATGAAGTTCCTTGCCGCTGCCGACGCACACCCGCAAACCCTAGCACTCTTGGCTAATCGTAGCGAGCCGCTTGACATCGAACTCGAAATCGGTGATCCTCTTAGCATTGACTTAACGGCAAACGAGTATTTCGGAGTCTTGCTTCCTTACCCGCACTCCGACGGTCAGATCGTAGATTACTCTGATTTTATCGCGGCAGCAAACGAACATAAAGTTCGTCTCGTCGTCACCTCTGACTTGATGGCACTTGCGCTGCTCACTCCTCCCGGTGAAATGGGCGCGGACGTGGTTGTGGGTTCTACGCAGCGTTTTGGCGTTCCGATGGGCTACGGCGGCCCTCATGCAGCCTTTTTTGCTACTAAGGAGGAGTTTAAGCGTCAAATTCCGGGGCGTATTATCGGAGTCTCGAAGGATGCTCACGATAAACTCGCTTACCGTATGGCGCTCCAGACACGTGAGCAACACATCAAACGGGAACGTGCCACGTCTAATATCTGTACTGCGCAGGTATTGCTTGCCGTTATGGCAGGCGCGTACGCCGTTTATCACGGTGCCGAAGGTATTCGCAACATCGCGCAGGGCATTCATACCCATACGCAACTTTTGGCAAAAGGTCTGGGTGAACTTGGCTTCCGCGTGATACATAAGCAGTACTTCGATACGCTAAAAGTGGACGTTCGGGATAAGAGCTTTCAGACCGTTCTACGAAATGTGGCAGAGAAGCACGAGACTAATTTCCGTTACTTTGACGACTCGGCTGTCGGGATTTCCATCGGAGAGACCGTTAATGAAGCTGATATTAAAGATATTCTCCTGATTTTTGCGGAGGCGGGACTCACCTACGAGCAAGCACACGCCCGCGACACCTCTT
>CAZNAK010000108.1:1285-7310 GCA_964570645.1 uncultured Cytophagales bacterium
GTATTTCCGAGCCTAAACACCATCGCGTTACACAATAAGGGCTACGCGCAGGTCGTAGAGCCTGAAAAGTCTGATGCTGTTTTTGTAGGGCTAAAAAATACGGTTGATAATATTTTTGCGAATCGTCTTGTTCGTCAGTCCGACTACATGAGGCACCCTGTCTTTGGCGCGTACCTGACGGAGCATGAGCTGCTTCGTTACCTCAAACGCCTCGAAAATAAAGACCTCTCGTTGGCGCATTCCATGATCGCCTTGGGTTCGTGTACGATGAAACTCAACGCAACGACCGAGATGATCCCTGTTACCTGGCCAGAGTTCGCTAACATTCACCCCTTCGCGCCACTCAATCAGGCGAAAGGCTACCAAGAACTCATCCATGACCTCCATGACTGGCTTTGTGAGGTGACGGGCTTCGATGCTGTCTCTTTCCAACCCAACTCAGGCGCGCAAGGCGAGTACGCAGGACTGATGACCATCCGCGCCTTGCATATTGACAACAACGAAGCGCATCGGAATATCGCGCTGATCCCCTCGTCGGCACACGGAACTAATCCTGCTTCCGCGATTATGGCAGGTATGAAAGTCGTCATTGTCAAGTGTGACGAAAAGGGTAATATCGACTTTGAAGACCTCACCGCAAAGGCAGAAAAGCACAGTGATAACCTCGCCGCGCTGATGGTTACCTATCCCTCAACACACGGCGTTTTTGAGGAAGCTATCATCGAGATTTGTGAACTCATCCATAAGCACGGCGGACGCGTGTACATGGACGGCGCGAACATGAACGCCCAAGTGGGGCTGACCAGCCCTGCCAAAATCGGCGCAGACGTTTGTCACCTTAACCTTCACAAAACATTTTGCATCCCTCACGGCGGCGGCGGACCAGGTATGGGACCGATTGGCGTAACCAAAGAGCTTTCGCATTATCTCCCGACGCATCCGATCATCGAAACGGGTGGCCAGAAGCCAGTTCAGCCAATTTCAGCGGCTCCTTTTGGTAGCACGGACATCCTCACGATTTCGTATGCTTACATTGCCATGATGGGCGGCAAGGGGCTGACTAATGCAACCAAGATTGCCATTTTGAATGCCAACTACATCAAAGATCGGATCAAAGATGCTTTCCCAATTCTGTACAGTGGCAAAAACGGACGCGCAGCACACGAGTTTATCGTGGATTGTCGGGAGTTCAAGAATACGGCAAATATCACCGTGGAAGATATCGCCAAGCGACTGATGGACTACGGTTTTCATGCGCCTACGGTATCGTTTCCTGTGGCGGGTACGATGATGATTGAACCTACCGAAAGCGAGTCCAAAGCAGAGCTAGATCGCTTTGCCGAGGCGATGTTGCAGATTCGGGAGGAGATTCGTCAGATTGAGAACGGCACATACACGCAGGAGGATAACCTGCTCAAGCACGCGCCTCATACCGCAGAACTCGTAACTGCCAATGAGTGGACACGCCCCTACTCGCGTGAGGAAGCGGCTTACCCGCTCGCCTGGGTCAGAGAGCGTAAGTTCTGGGCGACTGTCGGGCGCATCGACAATGCTTACGGTGACCGTAACTTGCTGTGTAGCTGTATCCCTGTGGAAGAGTACGCAGATGAGTTGGTTATGTAGAAAGACAGTATTAGTGAGATTAACCAATTACACCCTAAGGGTCTTCAAGACCCTTAGGGTGTTTTCTTACAGGTTGGCATTATCTAATCTTTTCTTGATTTGAGCGATTTCTTCGTTGAGGCTATTTACAATCCATCGCCTCTCCTATCGCCAGAAAGCCTTGTTCGACTTGCCTACTCATCTTCTGAGTAATCTCAATCACCTTTCCCAAGTTTTCATTTAGGGTATCACGAGTGGCTTGTAATTGATTTTCCATCTCAATAAAACCTACCTGCATTTCAGTCCTTAATTTTCTGATTTCATGAAATGCTTTTTCCATATACATACAAGATAAAACATTCATCTATATTTCCAACGAATTTTTTAGCACATAGTATCGATAAGATTAACCTGCGAAAACCTATAAAGTCTCCAAGACCTTTCAGGTTTTCTTTTTGATCTATAACTAGCTGTAAAAATGTCAATAACGCTAATTCTTAATTGCAGATTGATGTTATCGGTGTCAATAACGCTAATTCTTGATTACAGATTGACTTTATCGGTGTCAATAACGCTAATTCTTGATTACAGATTGATGTTATCGGTGTCAATAATAATAATTTTCAATCATAGACTAACGTTACTGGTATCAGTAATAGCAATTAATGATCTAAGACTACTATTATCAATGCCAGTAATGTTACTCATTACTTACGATTTAGTATTGTCAACGTTTTCAATAAATAATCGACTTATCCCTAGACTTAGGGCGTTATCAATTAGGAATTTTCTTAAAAAAAGGAACAAAAATCTTTGCAAAGGATAACTACTTGAATTTTAACCCAGCTTTTTTTGAGGGCTTCCCAGAAAGTATTGTACTTTCGTTAGATGATTGCAATTCTGAACCCACTTGAGGCAAGCTACTACTACGACCAATTTCAATATGTGTGGCAAAATCCGTCGTTTACTCACAAAGTAAAACTTTTTAAACTCAACGTTGCCTTTGTTTCTTTGCTCAATACGCTTACCGAAGACCGAGAGCAGCAAACGTTTATTAGCAATTACGCCAAAATTCACTTTGTCGCGGAAGCCTATAACCTCAGTGACCTAGAACGGAAGGAGTTATACTATGCTCGGCGGCTGCTTAAAGAGAATCTTTCTCGTCAAAATTTTGATCCTTCCCGCAAGGAAGTGGAGTTTCTCGTGCGGGTGCTGGTGGATTTTGTCGAGAAGTTCTCCGATACGCCTCTGCCTACGGTCTTCCAACAGCTATTCGTTGCACTTACAGACCTAGACCAGCAGTATGTGCCCCTCGAGACCCTCACGCAACAACTCAAGGCAACGTATTTGGCTAAAACGGAGATGCCCGAAGATGGCGTATTGCTGTACCTGCTTTCCGATGAATTGGGAGAGTTTGAGGTGGTCGTGCGCGATGTGCAGTTTAGTCCGTATCACAAAATCCGACTGACCGCCAACTGTACTTTCCTTTCCAAGAACCAAACACTTCTCTTTGTTAATCTTGAGTACATCGAAGGTAAACGTTGGGCGACAACCGAGGAAAGTCTTATCGTCATCGAACCCGATTATCTGGTAGATGCTAGTGCTTTGGCAAGGTGTTTTTCGCCACGCTACAACTCGGCGTACTTTAACTTACTCAATCGTCTTGAAATCTTTCAGGGAAATAAGTTTACGCTGGGCGGTACACTCATCAATGAGATACTCGACCACCTCTTTCAAGAGCCTGAACTTAGCTTCGAGGAAGGTTGGTTGTATGCCTTGGAGAAGCACAAAGTAGAGGCGGCACAGCTTTCTCCGCCTGAGCTGCAAAGCATCAAACAAGACCTCGTGGCGCAGTTCG
Organism: uncultured Cytophagales bacterium; assembly: GCA_964570645.1. Classification (GTDB taxonomy): domain Bacteria; phylum Bacteroidota; class Bacteroidia; order Cytophagales; family Bernardetiaceae; genus DAISIL01. Next base: position 4,746 of record CAZNAK010000108.1, read on the forward strand.
GTACCTTACGCAAGGTCTTTCAGGAGCGTTCCTCCGAGGAGCGACTCATCGCCGAACCGACTTTTATTTCCTCCGTTTACGGACTTCAGGGAAGGCTTGACGTACTCAAGGAGTTTAGTCAGCAGCCTAAGCGCAAGGAAATCATTGAGCTTAAAGCCAAAAAAAGCTTCCCCGAGGTGCAGCGTATCGGCTGGCCGAACGACCTCATCCAAATTGCCTGTTACAATCTTTTGCTAGACAGCACTTTTGAGGGAAGGCGTGGTACAAGCTCGTTGTTATACTCAAAGGACCAGGCGAATCCCTTGCGGGACTGCGGACGGCTGAACTACGAGAAGCAGCAGGCGATGCAGATGCGAAACCGCTTAGTAAGGCTTGATTGGGAGGTCTCGAAGGGTAATAGCCGTATTTTTAATAATCTGGCTAACAACCTCTTTGATAAAGGGCTACCTAAGTTTACGGAGGAAAAGGTTGAGGCGTTCCGACAAGTCTGGCAGCAGGCAAACGAAGCCGAAAGAAGTTACTTTGTCGAGTATTTCGGCCTGGTCATGCGAGAGCAGATTGTGGCGAAGGTAGGCGGGATTTCAGGGATTGAGCCTTCGGAGGGCTTCGCTAGTTTATGGAAATCCAGCGATGAGGAAAAGCGCGATGCTTTTACCCTCTTGGATGAGCTTCAAGTCTTAACGTTTGATGCGGAGGCGCGTCGCTTGTATCTCCAGCGTCCCGAAAAGTCCGTCTCCGTAACGGCCTTTCGGGAGGGCGATATTATCGTTTTGTACCCAAGGTCTGCTGCCGCGCCCGTTTCCGTGGCTTTATTAAAAGGCAACATTGTCGCGCTCAACAACGAAACGCTCACGCTACAACTCTGGACGACGTACCTCGACGAAACCCTTTTTTCTAACTCACAAGTTCGTTGGGCCATCGAACCTAACTTGATGGAGAAAGGGTACTTACACCAAACGGCATCGTTGGCGGAGTTTCTTCGGGCAGATCGGCGCAAGAAAGACTTGCTGCTTGGCACTTTGCGTCCAACATTTGATCACACGTTCACGCTTGCCCATCGTCCTGATCTGAATGAAGAACAGAACCAGATTCTTCGTAAGGCACTTTCGGCGCGGGACTACTTCCTTTTGCAGGGTCCTCCGGGTACGGGAAAGACCTCTCGGATGCTCAAAAGCATGGTCGAGGAGATGTACCAAGGCTCGAGAGAAACGATTGTCTTGCTTGCCTTTACCAACCGCGCTACGGACGAGATCTGCGAAAAAGTAAAACAGGTTTGTCAAGATAACTTTATCCGGTTCGGACAACTTTCCGCCGAGTCTGCTTACTACGCTCAGAGCCTGCATAGTAGCCAAACGTTAAAGGAGATTCGGGAGCGACTGGACAATACACGCGTTTTTGTCTCTACGGTAGCTTCGTTTCTCTCAAGCTTCCATTACCTCAAACGCTTTGATACGCTTATTGTAGATGAGGCTTCGCAACTTTTAGAGCCTCACCTCTGTGGTATTATTCCGAGGTTTAAACGTTTCTTTTTGATCGGCGATGAGAAACAACTTCCTGCTGTCGTGACGCAACCCCAGCGGTTTTGCCATACCAAAAATGAGGCATTAAATCATATCGGAATCACAGATTTGGGGCAGTCTGTCTTTGATCGCTTGATTGCTAACGCGAAGGCGAAAGATTGGAATGACTGTTATGCGATGCTTTCCTATCAATTCCGCACGCATGAGGTGATTGCTCGCTTTTTTAACGATCAATTTTATAAGTCTTTACAGGTGGGTAGCGACCGACAAAAAGCTGCTTGGGATTGGTTTGATCCCGAGTCTGAGGATGCCAACGAACGGTTTTTGGCAAAAGGAAGGCTGCTTTTTATATCCACGGCGCAAGAAGTGGAGTCAAAGTTTAATCGGGCGGAGGCTATAAAAGTCGTTGAACTGGTTCAGACTATTGCGCGCGTCTTACGGGCAAGGGGTAGGTTTTCGGAGGAGTCCATTGGAGTGATTACGCCCTATCGCGCCCAGATTGCCGAGATTACGCGCTTGCTTCCCGCTGATCTTCAACAAAAAGTAACCATTGACACGGTGGAACGTTATCAGGGTAGTGAGCGTGATGTTATCATTCTTTCGATGTCCTTGAATTACCCTGCTATGCTCCAAAACCTCCAGTCTTTTAATGCGGACAAATCGGTGGATAGAAAGCTGAACGTTGCCCTGAGTCGTACGCGGGAGCAACTAGTCTTACTCGGCAACGAAGCAATCCTCCGAAAAGGGAAATTTTACGAGCGGCTTTTGGATTATATCGGTTCGTGAAAGGAAGCAGGAGTGTAGTTTGTAGCCTATTGTTTATCAGTCGATAATAGCTAGTGACATAACATTTCATGGTATAATATGTGTTCCTACATAATTTTTACCCATACTTAACTAATCAATTAGTCTTATTTGTGTCTAAAATTGAAAAATTAAAAGAAAAAGTAACGCGTCTTCGGAATCAAATTGCAGAGACGACTGAGGAACTTCTTACAGAACTCAAAGAACGAGAGCGCGAGCTGAATCAGTTCAATGAGGAGCT
>CAZNAK010000109.1:0-7288 GCA_964570645.1 uncultured Cytophagales bacterium
GATCTCTGCCAAAATCTTTTTGGTACGGTCGTCCTTTGTCGGTCCGAGTCCGCCTGTCATAAGTACGAGCCGCGAGGCTTTTCGAGCCTCCTCAAGGGCGGGCGGTAGGGCTTCGGGCGCGTCTCCGATGACCGTAATTCGATCTACCGAAAAGCCCATTTCCGTGAGTTGATGGGCTAAAAAGCGTCCGTTCCGATCCGTAATCTGTCCGTAGAGTAGTTCGTCACCAATGAGAAGGAGTTGCGCAGCAGGCATATTGGGTATTTTACTTTTGAAGAATGTACAAATATTAAAAACTATGCCTTCAAGCAAAAGCCTCGCCTTGGCTATTCGACGGATACCCTATTTTTGGGGATGAATTGAACGCTACTTATCCGAGAACTTCATTCGGTATTCCGAATTGATTTTTCCTTTTGAAATCTTTCCCAGTCGTCCTTTGAGCAGTCTCCGTTTGAGGGGTGTAAGGTGGTCAGTAAACAAAACCCCTTCGATATGATCGTACTCGTGTTGGATAACCCGGGCGGCAAGCCCTTCAAAAGTCTCCTCGTGGGTGCCCCAGTTTTCGTCAAAGTATCGTATGCGAAGCGTGTTTTGGCGCGTTACCTCTTCATTGATTTGCGGAATACTCAGGCAGCCTTCTTGATAGACTTCTGCGTTGCCCGTTTCTTCCACTACCTGTGCGTTGATGAAGACCTTCTTAAAGCCTTTGAGGTTTTCTTCATCCATCGGTTCGGCATCGACGACAAAAAGCCGAATGCTTTTCCCGATCTGAGGAGCCGCCAGCCCTACGCCGTTAGCGGCATACATGGTCTCAAACATATTGGAAATCAGCTCTGAGAGGTCTGTACCCGTCTCGATGGGTTTGGCTTTTCGACGTAAAACAGGCATTCCGTAGGCGTAAATAGGTAAAATCATGGTTGTTTTCGTTCTAGGAAAGTTTGTAAAATAAGGGTTGCACTAAGCTTGTCGAGGTTACTTTTATCACGACGGTACTTTTTGGAGGTTCCCCCTTGGATCATGGTATCTAAAGCTATCTTAGAGGTAAAACGTTCATCTTCTAGATGAATTGGGGTGTCGGGAAACCGTTTTTCCAAGCCTTTATGGAAGCGCATCGCCCCCTTAGTTGCGTCGGTATCCTCGTTATTGAGGTTTTTGGGCATCCCTAAGACGATGGCAGAGACCTCCTCTTCGGCGCAATAGTTTTGAATAAAGTCCATCGCCTCGCTGCGTTCTATGGTGTCGAGCGGTGTAGCGATAATTTGAAGCGGGTCAGTGACAGCAAGCCCAACACGCTTTTCTCCGAAGTCAATAGCTAGAATACGTCCCATTTTTTGTAAGTTGCCTCAAAGTTGGGGAAAATCTTTGATTTTAATATGCTGGAGTTCGTAGTAAGACGGTTTTTTAAGGGCATTTTAGTGATTGTAGGAGTGATGCTGATTGTCTTCTTTGTCTTTCAGGTGCTTCCTGGTGACCCTATTGCTCAGGCTGGGGGCAGAAATCTAGACCCTGAAACACGCGCTAAAATTCGTCAAGACTTAGGGTTAGATCGCTCTACGGCGACGCAGTTACTGCTTTATATGAATGATTTATCTCCTGTTTCTTTTCATGAGCACACCGAAAAAAATGCCAAGAAATACGATTACATTCCCTTCTTTACAGTCAGCGGAAACGTTTTAGCATTAAAAGCTCCTTATTTTAGGCGTTCCTTTGTGAGTCTTACGCCCGTAGATGAGATCCTTTGGCCTAAACTTAGCGCAACACTATGGCTCACCTTGGCTGCCCTTTTGATCGCGACCGTGTTGGGGATCTTTTTTGGTTTGATTGCTGCCTTGAACCAAAATACCTTTCTGGACGGCTTGGCCTCTATACTTTCCGTTGTTGGGCTATCAGTACCTTCTTTTGTCTCGGCGATGGTGATTTCGGTCGTCTTTGGATTCCATCTTTATGATTGGACAAACCTGAACATGACGGGGCAACTCTGGGTCAATACAGCTTACGGGAGAGAGCTGGTACTTAAAAACTTGATCCTTCCAGCGATCACACTGGGTATTCGCCCGATGGCAATTATTACCCAGTTGACCCGAAGCGCAATGCTAGATACGCTAGCGCAAGACTACATTCGGACGGCACGCGCCAAGGGGATTCCTGAGTTTCTGGTGGTCGTCAAGCACGCCCTAAAAAATGCGCTCAACCCTGTCATCACGTCTATTTCAAACTGGTTAATCTTGTTGCTTACGGGGGCGTTTTTTGTCGAGCTAGTCTTCGATTGGAAAGGACTGGGCTGGATGACCTTGAAGGCTGTCGAGACACAGGATCTGCCTATTATTATGGCCTCGACGCTGATTGTTGCCACTATCTTTGTGGTTCTTAACGTATTGGTAGATATTATTTATGCCGTTATTGATCCGCGAGTCACGCCCGGTAGCCACTAACGCGGCTAGTCCGAATTAAAAATATCAGAACTTAATTTACAGCTTATCAATCGAAAGACTACGCATAAATTTGAAATTTGTACTCCTAGTATCATGCAAGCTGAGCGTGTCTATTTAGTGGGAATGCCCGCAAGCGGAAAAAGCACATGGGGGGAAAAGTTAGCCATGGCTTGGCGATGGAAATTCGTTGACTTGGACAAAGAAATTGAGAAGGTGGCAGGACAAGAAATCCCTTTTATCTTCGCTGAGTACGGCGAAGACTACTTCCGAAAATTGGAACGTGAAGCCTTGATGCAGACAAAAAGCCTGTCACAGACCGTTATCGCAACAGGTGGAGGTGTACCTTATTTTTTTGATAACATGGAGTTTATCAATACACAGGGGGTCAGTGTCTTTTTGGACGCTACGCTAGATACCTTACTCGAACGCTTACAATACAAAGCTAATACACGCCCTCTTTTTCCTAAAGATGATTTACCGAACTTGCAGGCACAAGTCCGTAAAAAATACCTTGACCGTCGCCCGTTTTATCAAAAAGCCCACCTGACTGTCCCGGAAGCTACCCTTACCTTATCCGAGTTATCGGCAGCAATACAGTTTTTTGAATATCATAAGTAGCCTTAACGTAGGCGTTTTACTAGCTCCACCCGACGATTTTTCGCTTTTCCCGCTTCCGTCATATTCGTTGACACAGGCGAAACGGGGCCAACGCCCTGAGCCGTCAGTCGCGAAGCAGAAATGCCGTGTTTGGAGGTGAGCGTACTTTTGACTGCATTAGCCCGGGCTTCACTGAGGCTCATGTTAGTACTTAAGCTGCCCGTATCGTCGGTATGACCAACGACGTACAGATTTACAGAAGGATTTTGCTTCAAAAAGTCCGCAATTTCCTGAATTGTAGCGGCGGACGCTGGCTTTATCGTTGCTTTCCCTGTATCAAAGGTGACCCCATAAATGGCAATCTTACCCTCCGCGTTGAGCTTATCTTTAATCACATCCGCATTGACCTCGACCATACCTGTTTCCATCTTTTCGGCAATGAGAATATCCACGGCTGTATGCGTAACTCCGTCGTAATCCTGCCCCGTGATGATGGCTACGTAGTTTTCTCCCTTCTGGTAGGCCGTGTAAATTCCTGTGTCGAATTGCCCTGCGACACCCTTATAATGTTCGTCGGGCATCCCGGAAACTTTGATGTAATCAAAGTAGCGGTACGTACCAAAGTTACGCTCACCATAGACTTTTTTAAATCCTTTTTTTTCCAAAGCCATCTCATAATTTCGGTGTACTTCCAGCATTGAGCGTCCTGCAGGAGCCTGATAGTTAATTGACGTAAACTCTCCCTCTGCCTTTGTGGGCGTTTTATTGACATAGGCATCCAAAAAAATGGGATATTCGGCGTAGTTACTCGTCGCGTAGGAAGTAATTATTGAGCCTGTGTAGCGCGTAATAAGCGGGTGATCCTCCGAGCCTTTAAAATCTTGTGCTATTACGTTGAGAGCGAAAAATGTGAATACGAGTGCTGTAAAAATTGTTTTCATGTGATGGTTTTTGATTTAAAGTTTAGCAATGATTTTTTGAGCGAGGGCTTTAGCCGCTTCCATACTTGGTTTACCTTCCGACTGGTAGAGGTCAAGAGTAAAGTCATATACGCGTGAGCCTACCACAAACACAAAATACCTTCTTTTTTCGAGCCAAGCCGCCCCGTCCCCGATTCCTGAGACGCGCTCAAAGGTATCTTTATCCGTTGTATCTTTTTCCAGCACCGCAATTCCTGCCTCAAACATCTCCATCCCTGCTTCGGCGGTGTAGCGGTCGGTTACACTAAAGTAAATCACGCGGTCTTCCCACTCGTATTCACACGTTGTTTGGGTCTGAACGCCTTCGACAACAAAACTATCGGCAGTACCTTCGGGAACGTCGCTCCACCCCAAAGCAGACTCAATATCACTTTGGGTCAGTAGCATACACGGCTGGATGTTCTCGCTTTGGGAAACCTCGGACTCTTCTGCTTTAGCAGGCTCATTTTCTGAGGTTTCCTCCGTTTTGGAGGCTCCGCCACAGGCAGTAAACAACGATATAGCAAACACTAACACTAATTCGGTTTTAGAATATATACTCATCACTTTTCGATGATTGATGTCGAGTAGTAATACCTCTATACTGATAGTTGTGAACAGTGCATCGCAAAAAAAATACTAAGCTGTTCACATTTTTGTCTTTGTGGGTACTAAAGATTGAATATTCATCAAACTTTAGTTTCTCATGAGTACAAAAGCACAGATTTGGTATCGCGCAATCCGTAAATATGACCGCCTTCAGCATCGCCTTAGTTTGGGTGAACGCGGTATTTCCCGAAAAGTAAACATTCTTCGTAAGCGTATCCTCCGCATGAATCGCGCATGGAAGTTAGGTGTCTCGACGGCCTCGCTGCTGTTTTGGTTAGGTGGGACGGCACAGGCACAGTTTTCAGCAAATGCGCCTATTTCTGGATTTTTGGTCAACGGTATTGAGGATTATGGTCAGATAGGGGTTACTGTCAGTGGGGCAGGCGACTTCAATGGAGACGGTATTAACGACTTTATTGTGGCTTCCAACGCTATTGACATCAACGGTAGTAATTCAGGGGCGGCTTATGTGATTTTTGGCAGTTCCTCTTTAGATCAACAGCCTCCGTTTGGGGTTGAGCTGCTTGACGGAACTAACGGATTCAGAATACTTGGCGAGGATCAAGGCGATTTGTTGGGGTACTCCGCAGGAAAACTTGGCGACATAAATGGAGACTCATTTGATGATATTATTATTGGTGCGCCCGATGCAGATCCGACAAGTAGCGACCGTGTGGGAGCGGCTTATGTGATTTTTGGGACAAACTCAGCCACTTCTACTTTGGAGGTGAGTAACATAAATGGCACAAACGGATTTCGGATTGAGGGAATAACGAATAGTGACGATGCAGGAACGGCGGTAGGTAGCGCAGGCGACTTTGACGGAGATGGAGTTAATGATATTTTGCTTACGGCACGGCTAGCAGACCCCAACAGCGCAATAAGTTCGGGACAGGCTTATGTGATTTTTGGGCAAAGTCAAGGCTTTGGTGGGCAGTCGGTACTGAACCTCTCTGCACTAGACGGAACGAATGGTTTTACCATTAACGGGGTATCGCAGTTTCAACAAACGGGACAAGATGCAGCGAGTCTAGGAGATATCAATGGAGATGGGCAGGACGACTTATTGCTGGGGGTAATATCAGGGAATAGCAGTGTTCTTTTCGGAACCTCTTCCATCACCTCAACCGTAGAGTTATCCGATATTTATGGAACAAACGGCTTTTACATTGCTCCTAGTGGACCCAATGTGAACACAGGTAATTCCGTGGCAGGTATAGGAGACCATAATGGCGATGGTATTGATGACTTACTCATCACGGCATATCGAGCTAACCCCAACGGCTCAGATTCAGGACAGTCTTACGTTGTCTTTGGTCAGTCCACGGCTTTTTCAAGTACTTTTGATTTATCTTCTCTGAACGGAAGCAATGGATTTATCATTAATGGCATTGACAATGACGATCAGTCAGGACGCACAGGACGTGGTATTGGTGACATCAATCAAGATGGGTTCATGGATATTGCGCTAAGTGCACCTTATGCAGATAAAAGCACCCCACCCCTTGCCACCAATAATGGCGAAGTTTATGTTATTTTTGGAGGTGGATCGACCAGCAGTCCAGTAGAGCTTTCTGCACTGGACGGAACGAACGGCTTTTTACGATACGGTGCGTATTTTAACGAACGACTTGGCCTTGGCTTAGATGGGGTAGGGGACGTAAATGGCGATGGAATTGATGACTTTATTGTTGGTGAACCCGGAAACTCCCGACCTGGCTTTAATTACTCCAATAGAGAGGGCGCAGCTTTTATTATCTTCGGACAAGCCGCCGCCCCCCAGCCCGAAATCTCCGTCACCGTTTCCCCTGCCGCTGCGGACGAAGATAGCGGACAGGCCTTTCCCTTCACGTTCACGACTTCGCTCACCTCTTCGAGTAGCCTGACGGTGAACTTTTCTGTGGCAGGCTCAGCGAGTAGCTCAACGGATTATACGCTAAGCGGGGCAGATACCTTTGATGGCACGGATGGTACGGTTACGATTCTTGCAGGACAGACTTCGGCGACAATTATCGTTACGCCTATCGGAGATGCGATGGTTGAGCCTGATGAGACAATAGTGGTACAGGTCGAGAATCCTTAACGAAAGAAAACCCTCAGGGTTTAAAGAAATTTGAGTCATATAGAGAAACAACTTTATCCCCTTGGGGTAAGGTTGTCTTTTGGTTTACTTCGGGATTTCGCTCTCATGTGGGTCAAGTGCTGGGTTGCCAAGTTCTTCAAGAAGTTGCCGTTCCACTTCGGGTGTGATGATGTGTTCAATGGCTTCGGCACTGTTATGTACGTGGTCTGGCATCATGTTGAGGCGGCGGTTGAGGTAGAGTTCCCACAAGCGATGCAGCCGCACAATACGTCTGCTTTCTACCTTTCCTTTGGGGGTGAGTCGCCAATTTTGTCCGACAGGCTCGACAAACCCCTTACGTTTGAGCTTTTTTAGTCCGTTTTTGAGTGTAGATGTGGAAAAATATCTTCGTGCTGTTAGCTGGTCAAGCGAGTAGCCCGTTTTTTTTGCGTCATTCGAGTCGCTGAGGGCATAAAAGCTCTTGAGGATATTTTCCAAGCGTATTTTTTGGCGGTTCTCCCGTTGGAGTTGTCGCCTTGCCCAAATACCTCGTCTGGGTGCAAAGACCACGGAAATCAAAGCAATAACCGAAAGTACCATTACAATCCAAGGTCCTGTAGGCATGGAAG
>CAZNAK010000110.1:0-7280 GCA_964570645.1 uncultured Cytophagales bacterium
ATTGAACAGCTTTAACGGAGTGTTATCTATCAACTTCATTGTGATGTAGCATTCCGTTAGACCTCTTAATTATCAGACAGCAAAACTCCATGTACGCTTACATTCACGGAAAACTTACTCAAAAATTGCCCACTCAGGTTACCTTAGACGTAAACGGAGTGGGTTATTTACTTCATGTGTCACTCAATACCTCAGGGCAACTTGAGCTTGAAAAAAGCTATTCACTGTCCACTTACCTGCACGTCAAAGAGGATCAACTCACCTTGTATGGGTTCTTGAAGGAGTCCGAACGCAGACTCTTTCTACTTTTGATCGGTATCTCGGGGATTGGTCCGAATACGGGCTTGGTGATGCTCTCCTCCCTCTCGGCAGGAGAAATTCGGCAGGCGATTCTGGAAGAAGATCACAAAACGATCCAGAGTGTAAAAGGCATTGGTGCAAAAACCGCCCAACGTGTTGTCCTAGAACTCAAGGACAAAATTCAGAAGGAAACCTGGGACGACCTAAGCGAAGAGAAACTCCAACCTGTCACTACTGGTATCAGTCGTCAGGTACGGGACGAAGCCCTGCTCGCCCTGACCACCCTCGGACTGACCCGTGCGGCAGCCGAACGTAGCATTCGTGACGTTATTAAAAAGCACGGTACCGAACTCAAACTCGAAGATATTATTCGTCTTGCCCTCAAGAGGCTTTAAAATATGCTTGAAACCAAAGATACCCGAGTTGGTTATTATCCCGGAAGTACTGAGAAAACTTAGTACCTTAACAAACCTTAAGTCCGTTTCCCTGCGTTTGTTGATGGAGAAGGGTACTTTTATCTAATCCTAAAATAAGATCACATTTCATGGCTGAAGTTCAATTTGATAAAGACGATGTAATAGCATTGCAAGGTTCCTATGAAGACCTCAAAGCAGAGTTAGGAAAAAAAATCATCGGACAAGAGGAAACTATACGGCTGCTCCTAACGGCAATTTTCTGTCAAGGGCACTGCTTACTTGTAGGTGTGCCCGGACTTGCTAAAACACTACTTATCCAGACACTCTCGGAGGCACTTAACCTTGACTTTAGTCGGATTCAGTTTACACCAGACCTTATGCCTTCGGATATTGTGGGGGCAGAGACCCTCGACAGAGAACGTAACCTGAAGTTTGTACAGGGTCCTATCTTTGCTAACATCGTTTTGGCAGATGAGATTAACCGAACGCCTCCCAAAACACAAGCCGCCCTCTTGGAGTCTATGCAAGAGTATGCCGTAACTGTGGGCGGGAAACGCTATGCCCTAGACCGTCCGTTTTTTGTGCTAGCGACCCAAAACCCCATTGAGCAAGAGGGAACCTACCCACTGCCAGAAGCACAGCTCGACCGTTTTATGTTCAATATTCAGTTGGGCTACCCGTCATTGGCAGAGGAGTTGAAGATTGTTGCGGGCACAACCACCAACCTCATGCCCGAAATTAATACCATACTGAGTGGTGCGGATATTTCACGTTGTCAGCAGCTTATTCGTCAGATTCCTGTATCGGATAATGTGATTGAATATGCTGTTAAACTTGCCCACAAAACGCGTCCGGGACAAACAGGTGCCGCCGCAGAGGCTAACGAATACTTGGATTGGGGAGCAGGTCCGCGTGCTTCGCAGTTTTTAGTGTTAGGAGCAAAAGGAAATGCGGCGTTAAACGGAAAATTCTCGCCAGATATTGAAGATATAAGAGCAGTGGCGGTACCGATTTTACGTCATCGCATCGTCCGAAACTTCAAAGCAGAAGCCGAGGGCATCACGATAGAAAACCTAATTGAGCGAATCTTATAATAACTCATGTACATTATAGAAAACCAGCACCTTAGCGACGACATTGCCGAGCGTTTTTTTGTATGCGACCTACTGCGCTGCAAAGGTGCATGCTGTCAGGAGGGAGACTTAGGTGCCCCGCTAGAAAAGGATGAAATGGAACTTCTGGAAAAGGAATACACCACCATCAAGCCATACCTGACCAAAGCAGGACAACGCACCATCGAAGATCAGGGTGTTTTTATTCTTGATGAAGAGGGCGATTTCTCTACGCCGCTCATCGCATCCAATCAAAATGAATGTGCTTACGCCGTTCAAGATAAGACGGGAAAATGGTCTTGCGGGATAGAAAAAGCCTACCTTGACGGTAAAACTAGCTTCCGTAAACCTATTTCTTGCCACCTTTATCCAGCGCGGATCACCCACTACCCAGATATCAACATGGATGCTATCAACTACGACCGCTGGGACATTTGCTCTCCTGCCTGTGATAATGGGAAGTCTTTGGGCGTTCCGGTGTACAAGTTTTTGAAAGAGCCACTGATCCGGAAGTACGGCCAGGCATGGTACGAGGAACTCGTCCGACAGATCGAAGAGCGACTTGATGGACGCACCGTATCTTGAGTAACCACACAAAAATAAGCCGACATTTACAGCGTAAATACTTCCTAGACCGGTTATTTAATTTCTTTTACTTAGGCGTTTAAGGCTTTTCTGCGCTGTTTTCCTACTTTTTCCAAGAACTTTAATATCCGTTTCTCTTCGGCAGGTAGTCGTATTTGATGAAAACGCCCCAACTCCTGCAATTCCAGACGGTACTCGCCTTGCCATCCGTAGTAGGTGAGCAACGTACCGCTAATGCCTATCCCTACACCCCACCAAATTGGAATGAGGTTAGAAAATAAAAGTGCCAGGGCAAAAGCACCAGAAATACATCCAAAAAGTAAGGGTAACCACAATTTGCGCTTTACATAACAGATCGAAGAAAGATCACGTAAATATATTCTTCCTTTGTATTTTGGCGCATCTATCTCCAGAAAGGCAGGGAGTAAACGTAACATACCATCGGACCAACGGTAATATGCTAATGGGGTTTCTTCCGTATCAATCCAGCGAAAATAGCAGCTGTATCGCACCAAGAAAGTAGGCAGATGTTCCCATGATTTAGATGTGTACCACTCAATCAAAACAAAAAAAGCGATTTACTTTCATGAAGTAAACGCTTTTCAAGGAGAAAGGCTTATAAAATTTTATTTCTCGCTTATGTCAAATCGGTGTGTCTTAACGGGTCTGCCCGCGTACTCTACGAGCAACGTATATTCGCCAGCTTCCAATAATTCTTCCGCAGGGATGTTTTCCTCAAACCTAGCAGCTTCGACGCGTTTGATGAATACGATACCGTTTTTTGCCTCCATAAGCGTAATTTGAACCATTTCTTGTGCATTCTCAAAGGAAAAGCTCAGTGCAGCATCCCGATCCATATTAATAGTGATCACAAAGGGGCGAAACTCTGTGGTATCTACCTCATTCGTGGGCATAGCAAAAGCAGTTGCAAGTGTAAGTGTGAATGCGAGGAGCGTGAGAATGAGCGATTTCATGGTCTTATCTTTTTTAATTTTATTGATGTTAGAATTTATAACCATAATTACCAAGCACGTGCCAAACGAAATAACTACTTGATTTTCAATAACTTAAATTAAAATTTATCTTAAAAAGATGTTCATTTCCGAACAAGGCCTATCATATCCGTACATTTTGGAGAATGAAGAAGAGTAAGCCCCGTATTACCAGAGATAATTTACTAAAAACTAAGGTACTGGCGTTATATGATCCCTGACTATTAACACACTTATCCACAATGCTCATTTTATCCACAGGACATACACACAATCACACAGTAACCGTTTATAAACTCCCGTGCAGTGTGTAAAAGTTTACTTACCCACAGAGTTAACATCAGTCACAGTGGACTTATACTTTTGCTTGTGAATAACCCGTTGATTTACCAACATGGGTACAACTTGTGGGTAAGTATGTGGATAAGTCAGTCACCTGTTTGTAAATAGTTGTTAATCAATATTTTAACTAATAAAGGGCTATCCACAGTAATGTGGATAAGTCAATAAAATTAATGTTTTGCACCGTATCAACACACTAATAATAATAGCGGTATTAAAAATTTTAGAAAAGAATTATTCTTTATATGTGTGGAAAAGAAAAATCCTCGGAGTCGAGCTTCCGAGGATTTTCTTACTTGTATCCTACTTTTTGCATGAAAAAAAACTACATACTTAGACTATTTTCCTGTGTAGTCACTACGTACGAGGTTATATTTACGCATTTTATTGTAAAGCGTTGCGGGTTGAATACCCAAAGCCTTCGCTACGTACGTACTCTTACCCTTGTACTTACGCATGATCTTATCAATATGGATGCGTTCCATGTCCTCGATCGTTTCTACTTCATAGTGGTCGCTTTCTACGGTCACCTGACGGCGGAAATGCGGCGGGAAATTGCTCAATGAAATCCAGTCGTTATCCTTTACGTCCACATAGAACCGCTGAACAATACCCAGCAACTCACGCACATTGCCCGGGAAACTATAACTTTTTAGATGATCCCAAACTTCACTTTTGTAGTTCAGTGGTGATACACCATGTTCCTTTCCGACTTTACGGAGTAGGTACTCAAATAATACTTTTAGGTCTTTGGTGCCTCGTTCGCGCAAGGGCGGAAGTCCAAGCTCGGAAACCATCAGTCGGTAAAAGAGGTCCCAACGATACATTCCTTTCTGACAAAGGTCGTATAGGTCTTTGTTACTTGCCGTGATAACACGCACATCACTTGTTTTGGGTGCCCCGCCGAGTGGGCAGATTTTGATATGATCATTTGGGTCACGTTGTAACACGCTCAGTAGCTCACCTTGCATATAGTTTGAAAGATCACTTACCTCGTCCAAGAAGACTGTTCCCCCTTCACAATGGTCAAAAGCACCTTTTTCGCCCGTGCGTGCGTTTCCAAAGAGGCGAGTATGTAGCTCTTCATCGTTCATAGCTGCACAGCTCACAGCCTCAAACGGGTATTTGCTCCGTGGAGAGTTCTGGTGAATGTAATGCGCTAAATGTTCTTTTCCTGTACCTGTTTCACCCGAGAGAAAAACAGTAACGCTTTCAGCAGGGGCAATACGCGTACGTGCTTTTTTATAAATAGGCTCGATAGAAGAAGTATAACAGTAGTCTTCATCAAAAAAAGCGGGTGTAATGCTTTCGTTGACGTGCAAAGCACTCGTTCCGCGCTCTATCAACTGTGATTTAAAAAAGGCGGTCGTAGGTGTTTTCCCTTTATCGCCCTCACGTAGCTCGACTACCTGAGCGTCAAGTTCAAGCTCTGCCTGTGCTATATACCAGGCCATACTCATCACTGGGGAGTCGGCTGCGGAGAGCATATCAATTTTGGCACGTCGATAATCCAATAACACCTTTTCTACTTTAGGTTTAATTTCAGCCAGATGATACTCGTCACGCAGATTGAGATAACGCACTTCTACTTTGTGCTCAGGAAAGTCATTTTGTAGTTTCGTTATCAAATTATTGATAGGAAGTTCGTAATTCTCTTCTATCTCCTTACAGAAGAGTAGATGCTTATCGTACTTATTTTTTTTAAAAAAGTGTTTGTGATACGTGTAGGTTGGTCCTGTCGGATCCACTTCGGTAGTGCCTGATACATAATCTAGGTCACTATTTTCCCAAGAAACAAGAATTTTTTCCATTTTAGATTAGTTAGTTAATAATGAAGTTCAGCAGGTGTTGCTTACCCACCAAAAGATAGAGTCTTTCAGCAAATGTAACTTTTTCCTGTAAGCCTTAAAAACTTTTTCGTGATAAGTAGCGAAATATGTAGGCTTTCGATTCTTTTACTATGCTAAAATCTGAATATATCTTTTTTCGTAAATTATATTTTTTATTTACATAAATGATGCCCTTTTAATCCAAATAAGTTATATAAATGAATGATTATGAATAACTTAACCCTAACTTCTAATAAAATATACACCGGTAAAGTCATGTGCTTGCACGTATAATTTAAATATATTCTTGTACTTTAGAATTATGAAACCCATTCTCCTCGAACTTCAAGCTTTTGGAGCTTTTGCCGAAAAACAGTCTCTTGACTTCCGTAATCTGGGACAAGACCAGCTTTTTTTGATTTGTGGACCTACGGGTTCTGGTAAAACCACGCTTTTTGATGCCATCTGCTATGCGCTATTCGGGAAACCCACTTCTAAGAAAGCCGACGGTAAGCGTCGAGAAGCATATCGTTCGGATCATGTTCCAGAAAAGGGCGCAGCGACCGCAGTACGTTTTATTTTTCAGCTTGGCCATCAGTTCCATGAGGTTTGGCGGGAGGAACGGCCGAAGCCAAGAGCCGAGGGATTTAATTCTTTTCAGCACTATCAAGAACTCAACGCACAGCTTGAACCCATCTCGAAGCAGCTCACGAAGTCAGAGGAAATCAAAGCAAAAATTGGGAAGGTGTTGGGGTTTGATGAAACGCAATTTCGTCAGATTGTCATCCTGCCACAAGGTGCTTTTCAAAAATTTCTGAAGGCCGATACCGATGAGCGTGCAGAGACACTAAAAGTTTTATTTAATAAGGGGCTTTACGAGCACATTAGTACTCATCTGAAAGCCAAAAAGAAAGAACTACAAGATAGAAGGCAGGAGACCGAAAATAACCTCAAGGCGCAGTCGGGCGGGAAGGCCTTAGAAGAACTCGAAGCGCAACTTCAAGCTACAAACAAGCAACTCCAAGCCGCGGAAGAGCAACTTCCCGCTGCTGAAAAGGAGCGTCAGGAGGCGACCGAGAAACACATCAAAGGAAAGCAGCTCGCAAAGCAGTTTAAAAATCTTGCACAACTCAAGAAAGAACTTGAGAAGCATCTGAGGAAAAAAAGCGAAATCGAGAACGACAAGGCAACACTTCAAAAAGCCCAAAATGCAGAATCATTGCGGTCGGCATTTGAGGAAGTAGACAGACAGAAAAATAAGCTTGATACTGCCAAAAAACGCGTTTTAGAAGCCAAAAAAACGACTTTAGAAGCCGAAAAAACTTATGGTACTACCCAAAAAACTCTGAAAACGGCTCAAACAGCCTACAAAACACTTCCCAAAAGCCAAGAAAAACTCACCCGTTGGAGGGATCGTTTGCCCGAGTATCAGAAGCGAGATAAAAGAATTTTGGCACTTCAAGAGGCAAAAAAATCACGAAAGCAAGCAGAAAAAAAGCGTAACGACCTTGAAAATCGGCTGGCTGAAAATAAAGAAAAGCAAAAAGGCCTACAAGACCAAGTAGATGCAGCAAAGACGCAGGCTACACGGCTTGAGGGGATTCAGGAAGCGGTTAGCAGGTGGACTGAGCGAACTGAACTTTTTGAAGCACACCAAACACTGCGCACCGATTACAAAAATGAGTTGGAGCGAGTCAAAGGCTT
>CAZNAK010000111.1:0-7257 GCA_964570645.1 uncultured Cytophagales bacterium
CTGTTCCGAAAGACCTCATAAACAGCGATTTTATCTGGATGGGAAGGCGGCGTTTCTGGCGTATAGATAAAGCGTATCGGACGAAACAGCGGGGTCTCCTGTGATCCAATCCGAATGCGGTTATTTTCAATTTTTGTTTCGAGATAGAGCGTACTAAACAAGGAGGAGTCCGTTGCCCATACACGAAGGCGTTCTTGCTGGAGTTCGTAATCTTTCTGAGCAGGAATCACGCCCGTAAACGGAATCTGAGCGCGAGAGCCATTTGTCCAAATGATGGAGTCAGGGGTTCCGCGTCGTAAATCCCAGGCAAAAAGGTGTAAAGGACTATTTTTGAGAATTGGGTTTAGGTGATGAATAAAAAAGCCCGTTCGTAGGGTAGCAGAAGTCTCTGGCTGGAAGGAGTCAGTCTTCAAAAACAAGGTATGATCACGCACAAAGGCATCTTTTCCCGTAGGAAACGCGGGTAAAACTGCATTTTGGCTGAGTTTTTCTCCGATAATCGTGAACGTTTTGGTCGTTTGTTTACGATAGCTGTCCAGTAAGACCAGTTTGATTTGATAGCTTTTTCCCGCCTCAATTTTAATTCTTCCATCACCCGTTTTATTGTCATGCATGGCCATACGATTTCCGTCGGCAAGGTAGAAGCGCGTGAGCTTATCCCCCGTTTTTTGGAGGTACTCGAAGTCTGTGAATAAGTTCAGGTAGCGTGTGTCTTCATAGGTAATTTCGTTAATATGATGGCGGTACACGAGTTGATTATTAACATACAGCTCTGCGATGTTGACACCATTTTTAAAGCCCGAACCATTGGCTTTGTCGTAAGTAAATCCTGCAATACCAATTTCACCTAACGCACGAACGACCCCCACGCGAGTAGAAATATTGGTCGGGTTCATGTTTTGGTTGATGTGCGCCTCGGCACTCAAGGGCGTTAAGCGAAAAAACTCCAGCGTAGGCGGAATATTATCTCTGATCTCTTTAAAACCGTAATACAGCGGGTTTAGCCGACGGTCTTTTTGGTCACGAATTTCAAAATGAAGATGCGGACCCGCCGAAGAACCCGTATTTCCTGAGTAGGCAATCAGCTCGCCCGCTTTGACAGGGAATTTTCCTGCGGGGATGTCCAAGTCAATCAAGTGCGTTTCTTGCGCGTATTGCTGTTCGAGTAGGTAGGCTTCGAGTTCGGGAGAGAACTTTTTGAGATGCCCATAAACACTCGTAAAACCGTTTTTATGCCGAACATAAACCGCGTTTCCATAGCCACGAAGCCCTACTTTGAGTCGCATTACGTAGCCCGCTGCGGTGGAGTAAACGGGTAAGCCCGTTCGCTGTTCGGTACGAATATCCAGCCCTCCATGAAAGTGATTTGTCCGAATTTCCCCCATCGATCCTGACAACGAATTATTTTTTGCCCCCGGTTTAATCGGAAAAACGTAATCTTGAGCTTGAAGAGAATAGCTAAAAAGTAAGCTTACTACAATCCAAAGACGCATTATGAACTCTTTATTTGAAAGGGTAATATTACGCAGGACTTTTAGAGGAGACAAAAAAATCGTCAGGAAAGTGCGACTCCCCGTTTGGCCTAAGCATGTAAAGGTGGTAGTTTGGCACAAGCATGCTTCGCAATGCTTGCACCAATGGGGGGCGTTATTTTTTTCAGAAAACCCCCTCTTGGGTGAGGGCTTTCCCGAAAAAAACAACTTCGCTTTGGAAGGAAAAACTATCTTTGGCGAAGCAAACAATAAATTACTTTATCTTAAAACTTGGCAAAAACTGTCCAAACAATGGGGACAGGTTCATAAAGCCTACTAAGTTTATATAAAACCCATGGTTGATTTTAATAAATTAAAAATAATTTACAGAATAGGAGGGGACTTGTCTTTAAACGATGTACTGATTGTACTGCAGCTCTCGAAAAGGAAACTATTTGCGCCAGGAGACTATCTGATAGAAAGCGGTAGTAAAAACAAAAATATATTTTTTATCCGAAAAGGGCTTGTCCGAAGTTTTGCCGTTACGGAAAAAGGCGAAGAAGTAACGGTGGACTTGCATTGGGAAAACCAATTTACGATGAATTACGACTCCATTCTTTTTGATCGCCCGTCCCAATACGCCTATCAGGCCATAGAGTCCACAGAAGTGTTTTTCATGCGCCGCGATAGCTTACAGTCTATCATGGAAAAACATCCTAAGTTGGAATATAACCGAAAACTAGTGCACCAAGAGATGTTACGTAAATTTGTTGATCGCGTACATGACTTTGTGCTATTCTCCCCGGAAAAGCGGTACCTCAGATTTTTGGAGACCTACCCTGATCTTGTCTGCCGTGTCCCCGATAAATATATTGCTAATTTTTTGGGCATTACACCCGTATCTTTAAGTCGCATTCGGCAACGTGTAGTGGCTAGGGAAAAGTAATTATCTATTGTTAATTTTGAAGAATTTTTTTCTTGCTTTCTTGCGTGAGTGTTCTGATGAACAGTTGTTTTTTCATAAATATTCTAACCTTAATTTGCCTCGATCATGAAACGCATTTTTGTACAAATCTTATTTTTATTCCTGTTGTTTTCAATGCAACTCAGCGCACAGACCACTGAGGGATCATCCAGTTACAGTGCCCTTGCGCTTTACCTAAATAGTCCCACGGGCGACTTTGCCGATGCCGCCAAGTTTGGCGGTGGTTTGGGCTTTGAGGGGGCTTATTACTTCCTTCCGATGTTGGGAATTGCCTATGGCTTAGACGTTCAGGTAAATCCGTTTAACGAAGACGATATTCCAGATGCTTTCCAAGATCAGATCGATACACAGCCATGGGCATATGGTAATCTAATGACTGGACTAGAGCTTTCTTATCCTCTTACCTCAAAGCTTGCCCCAGAGCTTCGGCTAATGGGTGGTTTGATGGTAATGCGTTTCCCCGAGGTAACAATTGATGCCATTGTTGCTGATTTCACGCAAGAAGCACAAATTAAGCCTGCTTTTACTTACGGAGTCAGTGGTGGTCTAAAATATCTCATGGACGATGCGCGTGCTTTGCGTGCAGGGGTACGGTATTTATCGGGCAGCCCAAAATATGAAACTGATGGTATCTCTGAGACAGTGGATATTAATAGCTTCCAAGTATATTTATCTTTTGCCTTTTAGTAGTATGTGATAAAATAGCAGGTTTTACCCCCCGTTTAGTCTAAGCATATAAAGGTGGTAGTTTGGCACAAGCATTGCGAAGCGTGCTTGTGCCTACTTTTTTATCAGCCCATGGTTGGTTTTAAGCAAACCTACTCAATACTAAATAAAAAGGACTTCCAAAAGCCCCTGCTGTTCCTCATAGTCGCGTGCACTACCATACTGCCAATGCGCCGCCTCATCTACAAAGCCTGCTGTAACAGGGTTTTGATGAATGTACGCCAAGCAGCGTTCCATAAGGACAATGGGGGGGCTTTAATGAACTGTAAAATAAATAGTTACAGCGTCCAAGCGAGACGCTTCATACCTTTGTAATAATACAGAATGTAATTGAAAAATAGCTCCCCAACGAAGGGGAACTACGCTAGATGAACTTCATCCCGCTTCAGCGGCAGAAGTCCTCTTTTGGGTAAAATAAAGGCAAGAAAAAAACGTCTGAAAATTTGGAAAATAAGACAGTACCTTGAACGAGTGTGTAGCCTTAAACCAGACGGGTAAAAATGTAATCTATAATTAGTATTTATTTGCATTTAGCTAGTCCCGTACCAACTTCCATCTCCTATGCGACCAAAGCCAGTCTGAAGGGTTTTTGTGGATGGACTCCTCGGCACGGCGGGCGAAATCCTCTGTAATATGTAGTTCCTTGTCCTTCTGATAGGGCGGACTAATCATTGGGCTAACTACAATTTCGTAATAGCCACGTTTAAGTCGTTGCATCTCCACAAAGAAAACAGGAGCTTGTAGGAGTTGAGCAAGGCGTTCGGTACCCGTCAAGAAGGCGGTGTCTTGGTTGAGGAAGTTAAACCAAAGTTTAGGCTCGTTTTGTCGAGGGGTTTGATCGGCGACAAGGGCATAAGCATTTTTGCTTTGGCGGTTGCGGACGGCGGTACGTCCCAATTTTTCTTTCAGCAAAGGCGGAGTATCAAACCGTCCTCGGATGCGCTGCATGACTCGTTCCGAGAAGTCGTTGGATAGCCGCTGATAAACCCCATGAACGGGGTAATCCGTGTGTAGTTTTCCACCCAAAAGAATCCATTCCCAGTTGGCTTGATGGCTCGTCATAATCAGGACGGTATTATGATTTTTGAACGCCTCGGCGATTAACTCAGGGTTTTTATACTGAACACGTCTGCGGAGTTCTTTCTCCGAAATGCTCATCGCTTTGATTGCCTCTACGACGACATCAGCAAGCTGTTGATAAAACTTTGTTTTGATCTGTTTTAACTCCTGTTCTGACTTGTCAGGAAAGCTTTTTCGTAGGTTTTGTAGGATTACTTCTTTACGATAAGACAAGATTTTGTCCACCACAAATGCCAATCCGTCCGCAAGGCGGTGCAAAACCCACAGCGGTAAGCGCGAAAAAAGCAAGAGAAGAGCGTACATTCTACAAAGTTGAGCAAACAAATTTGATTTTAAGGTGGGTAGCTGTTAATTTTGTTTGAACCTAAACTACACCAATTATGAGTCAGCAGGCACACAAGATCCTAGTCGTTGACGACGAACCCGATATTGTCTTGCTATTAAAGTATAATCTGGAGAAAGAGGGCTATCACGTCGAGACAGCGGCTAACGGAGAGGAGGCTGTCAAAAAATGTGAGGAATTTAAGCCCGAGATGATCCTTTTGGACATTATGATGCCCAAAATGGATGGCGTAGAAGCGTGTCGCCAGATTCGTGCAGATCCACAAAATAATAACATTTACATCACCTTTCTAACAGCACGGGCAGAAGAATATTCTGAGATCGCCGCTTTTGATGTAGGGGCAAACGACTACTTGACCAAGCCCGTAAAGCCACGCGCACTTTTGAGCCGGATCAAAGCGAGTTTTCGCCGGGATAATCAGGCGACAGAAAGTACATTTAAAAGTGATTCTGTCGAGATCGGAGATTTTGTCATTGATAAAGTTAGCTATACGCTCACCAAAGACGGAGAAAATATCACACTTCCTAGGAAAGAGTTTGAACTAATTTACTTTTTGGCGCGTAACCCAGACCGTGTGTTTAGTCGGGAGGAGATATTAAAAAATATTTGGGGCGAAGATGTTTATGTCCTTGCGCGTACCGTGGATGTACACATTCGTCGTATTCGTGAGAAAATCGGTATCGAGGCAATTAAAACCGTCAAAGGAGTAGGCTATAAATTTATGAAAGTCTAGTGGAAAACGCGCTACGTAATTCTTTTTTGAAGCTTTCGGGGCTTTGGGTAAGCTCGCGAGGGGTTGCTTTATTGCTTGCCTCCTCGGTTTCGGGCATTGTCATTGCTTTTCTGTTACTCGTTGAGGAAACTCCTTTAAGTTCGGTGTTAGTAGCGGGAGGGCTTTCGTTTGCTTCCGTATTTTTGTTGGTTTTCATCACCTTTGAGTTCCTTGTTTTCAGAGAAATCAGTGCCGTTTATGCGCATTTGGAGGAAATCCGGGGCGACAAATTCAAGCAAAAGGAATATCTGGGGAGTAACTTTCCTAACCCTATTAACCGTATTCATAGGGAAATTGATGCTTATGTACTCCAAAAGCAGCAAGAAATTGAGGTCTTACAAGAGAACGAGGAGTTCCGAAGAGAGTTTATTGCCGATATTTCTCACGAGCTTAAAACACCGTTATTCTCGGCACAAGGCTTTGTACTGACGCTGATGGACGGAGCGATGGAAGACAAAAAAGTAAGAAAACGGTTCCTGAAAAAAGCCGCCAAAAGTCTGGATGCGCTCAGTCTGTTGGTCGAGGATTTGTTGACGCTTTCTAATATTGAGTCGGGACAAATCAAGATGCACCTCGAGAACTTTGACCTTGAGGAGCTAACCAATGAGATTTTTGAGTTGCTTGAAAGCAAGGCTGAAAAGCGTTCCGTTCGCCTGCATTTGCTCAAGTCCGCCGAAGAACTTTATGTACACGCCGACCCACAGCGTATCGCACAAGTACTTAACAATCTGCTAATTAATGCCATTAAATACGGAAAAGAGGAGGGTAATGTTTGGGTTAAAATGCGAACTTCGGAAGAGGCAAGAATTGAAATCATGGTAGAGGATGACGGACCTGGCATTTCTGAGGAGCATTTGAGCCGTATCTTTGAGCGTTTTTATCGTATCGAAAAAAGTCGCTCCAAAAAGCAGGGCGGAAGCGGGCTTGGGTTGTCCATTGCCAAACATATTTTGCACCGTCATAACTCTAATATTTCCGTTTCGAGTGAGCTGGACGAGGGAACTACTTTTCGTTTTTATCTGGATCAAGCTAGGTTTTAGGCGGACTCACGATACGTTTTTTGCTCAAAAATGGAATACTTTTCTCCTTCCAAGATAGGGTTTGATGAGCAAGGCTTTAGTAAATTTTTTACTGCTTCCGAAAACAACAAAAAGTAAAGTTTTGCGTGGTTTCAAAAGGCGTTTGATGGTCAGCATTGACGCATTTGATCTTTTCAAAGGATGATTTTTGCAAAAGCTCACTCATCTTAGATGCTGAATATTGCTCAACCAATATTCTACTACATTTCTTTGGACCTTGATCGGAAAATGTCCCTAGAACTAGCGCTCCTCCCGAAACGATATGCTTTTGGGCGGTGTTGAGGTAGCTTGAAATATCTTCTTGATTTGTCAGGAAATGGAACGCTGCTCGGTCGTGCCAAAGGTCGTAATCTTCGGTAGGTTCAAAAGTAGCTGCATCAGCTATAATCCATATTACTTTTTTCGCTTTTTCGCCAAGCCGCTTTTTCGCTCTTTCGATAGCCTTTTCCGAAATATCAAGAACGGTAATGTCCTGATAGCCTAAATCAAGTAAATGATCCACCAGAAAGCTGTCTCCGCCTCCCACATCAATGACTTTTGCCGTTTTAGATACGTTGAGATCGTTAAAGAAACGCAGCGAGGTCTTTGGTATGGGCTGGTACCAACTTACTTCACTTAGTTTTTTGGTTTCATAGATACGCTCCCAGTGTGCTTTGCGCTCAAAAAAGTTCATCTTTGATTCCCGTTAACATACTCAAAAGTAGTAAAATATATGGCAAGATCAAATTTGAGATTACAAACAATTCTAAACCAAATCCAGTAAATCTTTCATGGAAAATAAACACTACAAACGCTGGAAA
>CAZNAK010000112.1:0-7226 GCA_964570645.1 uncultured Cytophagales bacterium
AGGGTCGGATTTCCTTGTTAGAGAATTCGGGTTTGTACTGGCACCTGGTCGACCTGATTTGGATTTATCTTTTCCCATTGTTCTACTTAATTCATTAAAATTATGGACCACAAAGAAAAAAACACAGATCATTTGCTTGGGTCAGTTACCCGATGCTTTTGATGCTGAGGCAATCGCTCAGGTTTACGGGTATGATTTTGAGATCAAAAAGATAGATGACCTAGACGAAATCGAACGTCTTGCTACTTTTGAAGGGAGTCGATTATTGATTTCTGCCGAGGATAGCATCGGTAACGTCGATCTTACTCTGGATATGGATTTTTATATCTCCCTTCACGGAAGTTTGGGAAGTATTATTTACGTAAACGGCGAGGAGAACGCAGACTACATCTCCGAGATTCAGCACGTCAGGAGAAGAGAGACCATTGCAATGACTCCTGCTAACTGCCTGAAAGCCCTAAAAAAGTTAGTAGGAGCCGAAGTATCCACAGGGGAGAACGAAGGGGTGAAAAACAAAAATCGGGTTACCGAGCTGATCCAAGAGATTACGCACACCAACTCCAAGGCGATCATTGGTTCCAGTGGGCTTTCTGTCCAGTATGCCATCATGATGGGGCTAGTGGACGAAGCTCTTACTACCCACAAGGGAAAGCCGATTAAGTTCATCGTTCCTCCAAACTGCTACGGAGGTACCAACGACCAAGCCAGAAGGGTTGCTGCCTGCCTAAAAAACGTGGAAATCATCGACCTGCCCGTTGATGGTAAAAATGATATGGTCAGAAGCACTGACAAGGTATTAGACGAGGTAGCTAGGCTAGATGCTATCCCTTACATTATCGCCGAAATTCCGACCAACCCAAGGGTAGAAGTACCAAACTTGGAGGACTTGCGTAAAGTGTTGACCCAAAAACGCCAAACACCTAGCGGAACCGATGCCATTGCGCCTGTCTTTATTTTGGATCAGACGTTCTGTCCAAACGTTAACTTTTTGGGAGAAAATCAACTACTTTCAGCGGTCAAGGTGATCTCTTACGTCAGTGGTTCTAAGTTTCCGAGTGGAGGCAAAGTAACGGCGGGTTATGCAGTTGCTAACCAAAAAGCTGCCTACCTGATGAATAAACTGGAAAAGCACATACAGCTTTGTGATAACGAAGCGACGGATTTTCAGCTCGAAATTCTCTCAGAACAGCTTCCTTCCATGAACCAAAGAATTACCGAGGCTTACAAGAATGCACGCGAGTTCGTCTCCTTTATTGAAGAGGTACTTCCCGAGGCAAAAATTAACTTTGTCTCCGAAGAGCTTGCCAAGCAAGGCTTTACGCCCTCCGTTTTCTCCCTAGACTTACCCACAAAAGGGAACACAGAGGAAGAAAGGGAAAATTATAAAAGATCCCTTAACCATAAACTGATCAACAAAATGATCACCCAAATTCCTGATGAAAGCAAATATTGTGTGAGCTATGGGCAGTTGAAAGGTGTTTACTGGACAATTCCAGCGACCTCCACACAAGGAACGACCAAAGAAGCCGACAAAGACTACATCGCCCGTGTGTCACTTTCAGCAAATATGGACTTAGAGAAACACAGTGAAGTGTTTGCCGAGTTTGTACAAGCGCACGTAAATTCTGTGGCGGTTGCGCCTATTTAGATTATGCGATCAAAATAGCATCCAAAAGCTCGCCTCTAGTAACTCACCCATAGTTTTGCATTTGAGAAAACGTTTATGCGAATAATACTTATAAAGTGACTCTCGTAGGTTGACGATATTTCCTTCTGGGGCGAGGCTTTCTTGTTTCATGGCAGCGAGCAGATGTTGCATCTGCTGGTAAGCACTACGAATCCGTCGGGCAATCATGCTGCGTTCCTCGACTTGGTACTGTTTAGTAGTTTCAGGGGTCATGGTTTGGAGTCCTACCCGAATGATTGCGTTATTCTCTTTAAAATACTTGGGCTGATAGACTTTTAAACGTCCCTCATAGCTTTGCTGATCGAAATCAATCGCTCGGATTCGATAATGAATCTCCTCAAAGTCTGGTGTAATGTCAATTACGTAGTTATTGGCGTGCATATCACCGAGCAGACGTACAAAACACCGTTCATTGAACTTGATAAACTCCTTGGCGCGTCGTGTTCTGTTAAGCCTCGGCCCCATATGTTGCTCAACAAACTGCTCCCCCGGAACACCCGCAATATGCTCCTCGATTAACGTTTCACCACTAACAAAATGCATCACCCGCCCCGGTGAGGTTAAATCTTCCAATTCTAAACCATATACCCTTGAAGCATCCGCGCGTTTGACGTAGAAGTAATCGAAGTTATCATTGATACGGTTCACGACCCGGACACGAATAGGCTCGGTGTTTCCGTAAGTACATAGATCGACACGATCAATAAAAAGGTGTTCGATGACCGCCATATCACCTTCCGCTTTAAGCCGTGCATAAATCCGTTTGAGCGCGCCATAGATCAAGTTCATTTCTGTGGGCGCATAAAAGAGCGTTTCCCAGAGTGTGTCTTTGTCATTGCTATCGTACAACGAGATCGACCCCGTGTAACGTAGCAAGTCGTCATACGAGACTTCTGTCTGAATTTCCTTTTGATAACGCTTCAAGTACGCCCGTAGAGGCTCTTGGATAGGGTAGATTTCTTTCTTTTTAGAGATAATCGGCACAGGAATAGTGTTAGGCGAAAGACGAATTTAACAAGAACGGCCGATTTTTTGCACGTAATTTCTGTATATTTGTTAATAAAGTGAGGTGTAAAGCACCAAGCCCATTTCTTAGATACTCGAATTAACTACTCCCATGACTATTCGTATGATTCGCCACTCCTTTTTTCTGTGCTTTTTTGCCTTAGCGGGAGCATCTGCTTTGAATGCCACGCCTCCCAGTGACCTCAGCGACGAAATCTATCGTGCTCTCCAGATGTGTGAGCTTTATTACGACGACGGACGTTATCAAGAAGCTCGAGATCGAGGGCAAAAGGTACTGGAGAAGTACCCTGCTCGTGGATTTGCTAAATTGATCATTAAGCCGACCCTTGCTAAGTATCATCTTGCGATGGGAGATTTTGTGAAATTTAATAAGGTATTAGATTCGTATCTAAAAGACACAAAAGCGCAGCGGGGTGCTGATAGTAAAGCGTATGGGTTGGCGTTATTAGATGCGGCAAGACTTTATTTAGCGCACGGTAATCTTGTCAGGGTACAGGAATACTTGGGGATGGCAGAAAAGGTGCTTACCGCAGGGTCAAAGGATTGGAAGTATAAACATTTGTACGTTGAAGTACGGCTCGCCTTTCAGTTGGGTAACTACGAGGCGGCGGCAGAGAAGATTCCCGAACTGCTCCGATCGCATGATTTTTTATTGCAGCCCACGCAAAAACGTTTCAATCAGATGACAAATGAGTTTGAGACGTTTGAAGCAACAGATATTCAACTGCGGCAGGCAGCCAACGAGTACGCGCATTTATTGAATTTGAGAGCAGATATTGCTCGTCGGAAGGGGGATTTCAACGATGCACAGGCGAACGTTGACTTTGCCAAGGACTGGATTGAAGAAAACTCTTCTACGCGCTCTATTGCGGCTATCGAGAATGAATACATTCAAATTTTACTTCGATTAGACCAAGGAGAGGCACGCGACAGAATTTACAAGGACTTGGATAAGCTTTTGTTTAAGGCAGAAAAACGTTTTGGCAAGGCACATTACCTATACCTACAGATTCAAGAGACATTGATTGAGTACTTTGTCAGTTCAAAGTTTTTGGAGAAGCAAGAAAAAGATCAGAAAAAACTGCAATTGGAGTTCTTGGAGCGTAACAAAGAGCGTCGTCAGAGTAATTTCCAGATTTGGGACATTAACCAGAGCAGCCGACTTTATTATGGTAAAAATAATTACCAATACGCTTTTACGCAGCGTTTAGCCGCAAGGCAAGCCCTAAAACGTCAAAATTCAGAGTTGGCAGTAAGTACGCTCAAACCGCTTTACAAAGATCGTACAATATTGCCCTTGCATCATCCCACACGAACGGACGCTGCTTTGGTGCTGTATCGCGCTGATATTCAGCGTGGTAAACTGGACTCCGCCCGCAGCTACTTGACCGATTATCTTGACCTATCAAAAAAGATATACGGTGAAAATTCTTTGGATTATGCACTCGCACAGCAGGAAATGGGAAGATTTTTATTTCGGTTTACCAATGAGTTTGAAGCCTCAAAACGCCTTTTGGATGCTTCTTCGGAAGCTATTCAGACAAGGGTCATGGAGCCGCACAGCCATAACCTTCGCGTGCTCAACGACTGGGTGGAATATTACGAGGTTGTAGATGATTACCCAAAAGCAATTCGCTATGCGAATCAGGCAATCGAAATTACTGAAAAGCACTACGGTAAAACACATCCGCGTTATGCGTCCCAGCTTGTCCGAAAGGCTGGCTTGCTGATGCTGGAAAGTAAATATGCTGAGGTGGACTCGCTTATGAATACCGCTTTAGTCATTTTTGATGATGAGTTTAACCCTAACTTGAACTTGGAGTACGCCATTGCCCTTGAAACAGCAGCGAACTTTAACGCCGTTATGGGACTTTACGAGGAAGCCGAAAGTCAGCTACAAAAAGCACGTAATCAGGTATTTCTGCACGCAGGCTTGACCGCTTTTCTACGCAAAAGAGATGACAATGTGGCTTTTTCGGAGAATGCCGATCAACTTGCTTTTCTTTACATCCAAAGTGAAGAATATGAGCGCGCAGGAGCGTTATTGGAAGAAATCATAGATCGCCGTATCAATGTATATGGTCAGAATAGTCGCTTTCTTATCAGCCCTTACACGCAGTTGGCGCGCCTTCGCAGGATCGAAGGGGAATACACCAAAGCAGACGAGTACATTGAAAAAGCGCGGCAGATTGCTGAGGAAAACTACGGAACTGAGTCCGTACGGGTAACCCCTGCTTTAGAGGTTTTGGCAGACATTCAGACCTCCATCGGCGACTACGAAAGTGCAAAAGATTACGCACAGAAAGCACTTGAAATCAAGACCAAGTCGCTCGGAGAGAATAATATTGATCTGGTAAACACCTATGTTCGTCTGGCCATCATCAAGTATTATAATAAAGAAGAGTGGACAGAGGTCGAAAAATTACTGAAAAAGGCTGAGGCTGTCACGCGTGAAGGGCTAGGGCAGCAGAACCCAATTTATGCGGGTGTATTGCAAAAAACAGCCTCTATTTACCTTGAAAATGGTGAGACAAATCGTGCGGAAGAAAATCTCTTACGCGCTCGTGATATTTGGTTGACGCTAGATACCGAGGCGCGCAAAAAAATTGCAGATATTGATGTACTAATCGCGCAGGTAGATATTCGTCAGGGAAACCTTGTTGACGCAGAAGATAAGCTCGAAGGGGCACTTACGGATTATAAAAAGATTTTTAGTAAAACACATCCCGATTACATCCGCACCAAAGCCACCCTTGCCAAACTATATTTTAAGATGGGGGACTATAAAAAGACGGAGAAAAATATAGACTACGTTCTGGATGCGCACAAGCAATTTATTAAAGAAAACTTTCCCGTTTTGAGTGATCGGGAGAAGTCCAAAGTATGGAGCTTACGCCGTGATGATTTTGAGTTCTTTACCTATTTTGCCATTCAGATAGAAGACCAAGACCTCATTGAATATCTTTATGATAATATATTAATTACTAAGTCAGTTTTGTTAAGTGCCTCGAAGGGAATACGGAATAAAATCTTGAATAGCAAGAATGATTCACTTATCGCTAATTACAATCGCTGGACAGCACTAAAATCTGACTTAGTTAAAGCCTACGGCTTTTCGCAAGATCAACTCAAAGAGGTGGGTATTGATGTCAAGGCACTGCAGGGAGAGATAAACAAACTTGAAAAGGATTTGAGCCGTCAGTCCAATATTTTTGAGAGTACAGAGGATGAGGTGCACTGGACTGACGTTCAGGACGCACTTCGACCCGGTGAGTATGCCGTAGAGTTAGTGCGGTTCCGTGAGTTTGAGGATAATTTTACCGATAAAGTGACGTATGCAGCTCTAATAATTGCACCTAATGCCAAATCGGTGCAGTTTGTCAAACTTCCAAACGGTAACGAGATGGAAGACAGTTACCTCAAACTGTACCGAAACTCCATGCGGTATGATGTCGAAGACTACGATTCCTATGATCGCTTTTGGAAGCCAATTGATGAGGTGATTCCTGACGGCTCACGTATTTATTTTACGGCAGATAAAGCTTACACACAGCTCAATTTAGAGTCTTTACTAATGGAAACGGATGATTATCTAATCGACAAGGACGATATTCGACTCCTAACAACCACTAAAGACTTGGCAAAACGCGACCGCACAGAAGACGAGTTACGACCTATCCCCGCTAACGATCAGATCGCACTCTTTGGAAATCCTAAGTTTTATCCCGACGGTGTAGTTGAAGAACTGACCGCTTCCACACGGGGCAGCGACATCGTAAAGCAGTTACCCGGCGCACAGGAGGAGGTCGAGTCTATTGCCAAGGCACTTAACAAAAATAAGCTGGTTTACATTCAGGAGTCCGCTACTGAGCAACGCATTTATGAGCTTTCGGAGACGGTAAAGCCAAAGGTTTATCATTTTGCCACACACGGATTCTTTGAGCCAGACATTAGTGACGAAGATCGAGCGGCGCAGCAGCGTATGGGCGTTTCGGATAACTCACTACTTCGTTCGGGTCTGCTCTTCAATAATGCGGGGCAGTTGCTGAGCCAGAGTAAAACCTACTTTGAGTACAATCAAGATTTCGGGATTATGACGGCTGCCGAGGTTGCAGATAAAGATTTTGAAGGTGCGTTTATTATTATGAGTGCTTGCGAGACAGGACTCGGTGAAGTAAAAGTGGGCGACGGCGTATATGGTCTGCAACGCTCGTTTCTGGTAGCAGGTGCGGAGGAAATATCTATGAGCCTTTTTAAAGTAGATGATGCGGCTACTAGAGCACTTATGCAAGCTTTTTATCGTAATTGGAGAGAGACACAGGATGTAATTGGAGCTTTCAGGGAAGCCAAACGAGAAATCCGCGAGGAGTTCCCTGAGCCAATTTATTGGGGGGCTTTTGTTCTGGTGGGGAGTTAGACGGAAGACGTTTCATAAAAGTAAAGGGGTAAGGACGTTGGGCATTCCCTGCAGTTTTTCAATGCCCGAGGCGAAGCGGTACACAAGATCTTTTCC
>CAZNAK010000113.1:0-7203 GCA_964570645.1 uncultured Cytophagales bacterium
ATCTTCTGGCGGGCTTGCAAGGCATTTTCACAACTTCCGACAAGCACCGTATCGGGGATTTTTTCGAGGTACGTCCGCAGCAGGCGACGCGCCAGCGACTCGTCATCCACGATCAGACAGCGTAAAGGTTTCATGGCTCAAATTGGTTTTGAGGGATACGAATGAGAGCGGTAAACACTCCCTTGTCAGTGTTGGTATGTAGCGTGTGCCTGTCTGGATAAATAAGGGCAAGGCGTTTTCTGGTGTTTTTTAAACCAATACCGTTGTCAGTAGTGGCAGAGGTACTCTCCTCAAAGCTATTTCGTACCTCAAATATCAGTTCCTCATCTTTGAGGTACAGCTCGGCTTTTACCCAGCCCGTCGGTTTGGTATCGACATTACCGTGCTTAAAGCTGTTTTCGAGCAGGGTTAAAAGAAGTAATGGCGGCACTCGGGCATCCAGAAACTTTTCGGGAGTGTCCAAATGGATATTTTGCTTGAAGTCTGTTTTGAGGCTTTGTAAGTCGATAAAGTCCTGAAGAATTTGCACCTCTTTTTGGAGCGTAACCGTATGCTGTGCGGCCTCGTCCAGCACATAACGAAGGATATTCGAGAGCTTAAGTACCATTGGTGCGGCCTTATCATCCTGAAGCAGGCAGAGCGAGTATAGGTTGTTGAGTGTATTGAAGAGAAAATGCGGGTTTATCTGTGCTTTCAGAAAACGCAACTCCGCCTCCAGGTGCTGATTTCTGAGTTCGCTACGCTCGCGTATTCCCCGAAACCAGCTTTCGGCCAGCCAGTAAGTCGTAGTAAGCAACCACACGGCAATATGAGAGCCTAATATGAAGCTAGTTTGGGGTAATTCGCTTATAGGTCTTGTATCGGCTACTAGCTCCGTCAGGAATAAGGGATGTACGGTTTGCGAACGCAGCCATGTTAAAAAAGCAATCGTCAGGATAGTGCTGATAATGTAAATAAAGATGCGTTGCCTCTCTAAGAAAAACGGGATCAGGACAAAGAGATTGATAGCCGAAAGTATAAAGATGAAGACACCTATTTCTAAGGTGCGCAGCAAAGCGTCCCCAAGCGGTAATAGGGCAGCCAGAGTTGATGCGGCCAGTATGAAAAAACCTATACTGAAGAGCAGAAAAAGCCCCAAGCGTCGGTATTTCAGAGAGGTCAGGCTGGTCATGACTTGTAAGTTGCTAAAAAGCCCGGCTGGATACAAACTTCTAGTCAAACATCTTTATTTTCAGAGAAATACCCTGAATTTAAAACTACTGCTTTTTAATTCAAGCTCCCAGACTTAAATAGGTTGCTAAAATGTTGCGGGTGCTCAAAACCAAGAGTATAGCCGATTTCACTTATTGAACTTTGAGAATTTAACAGCTTGTTCTTGGCGCGTTCAATCACAAAAACTGGAGATTATATCTGTGTTTACATTGGTACGGGTATAAAATTGTCGATCTTAGAACTGAGTGCAGTAATCGAGTAGTAATTCAATGTTTGAGATGATTAAGTTTTGCCTGTGCTTATCCAAGTTCTGACTATATTGTAAGTCATGGGAAGTACCTCGCAGCTTTGCAGGTACAAATACTTAGCGTATTATATCCCCAAAAACATGAACGCCCCCCAGTAGATTGGCTCAGGGTACTGACGGCGGATCTTACGCTGTGCCGCCAAAAACGCCTCTCGCTTTGGCATCTTCTGCGTGATCCAGTTATCGTAAAAGGTCACCATTAGTTCCTGTGTGACCTCGTCGGAAACCTTGAAAAGACTAATGATAAGTGCCTCCGCCCCTGCTACCAAAAAGGCACGTTGCAAACCAACTACGCCCTCGCCGTCCTGTACCTCCCCGCGTCCGGTCTCACAGGCAGAAAGTACGGCAAGTTCGGTATCGTTAAAGTTGAGGTTCATTACTTCGTAAGCAGTCAGAATACCGTTACCCGTCACGATAGCCGCCTTATTTTCGAGCAGGAGGTCGCCTGATCCTTGCAATAGCAACCCTGAGCGCAAGAGGGGCGAGACAGTTCCGTAACCCTGCTCAAGAACGCCACTTTCTTGCAATGCCGCCCGCTGTGACTCCGAAAGCTCCCCAAAAAAGCCGTGTGTGGCAATATGTATGATCTGTGGACTCTTCCCGAATACGTAGCTAGTCAGTTCTTTTTCTTGTGCTTTCTTTTCGGTAAGCGTTCTAGCGGTAATTCCCTGCACATCAAAAAGGGTACTGATCTGTTCAATTTCTTTTGCAGTTCCCGGTAAGGGCACGATGTAATCCTTGCCGTTGTCTCGGCTTGCCGCCATGACTTCTTCACTGCTTTTTTCCTTACTGTAAAAGGTTGGATTACCCAGCAAAAGAATACGCGTGTTTTTATCCCATACAACTTTTTTCTGCTCTTTTCGGTCGGCTTCTTTGAGTTGAATGATCTCGCGTCCATTCGTTACTGTTACGATTTCTTGTTTGTCCAATAGATAATTTTTCTCATCAATTTGCAGGGAAGATAAGTTGAGCTGATTATAAACACCATCGGGACAGATGTAAACACGCGAAAAAACGCCCTCCTCCTTCAGTACGTCTGCAATAGGTTTCCAGAAACGCTCATAGGATTCATAATCTTCGAGTTCGTAGCGTAAGGAGTTACGGTGGTTTTTATAAAAGCTACCCTCTAGCTCATTGCCGTTCTTGAAGACAACCAGACGCGGTGCTTTTCTCGTTTTTGGACTTAGGATGAGGGCGGCATAATGGATTTCTTCACTAAAGCCCTCCTGATAGGAACGATAGCGAATAATTTCGACGGCTGCCTCGTCCTTATTCAATGACTTGCGGAGTTCTTCCCAACTATAAAACCGCTCGAAGAGGTCCTGCCCACCGCTTTTGCTAAGTTCTTTTTCGAGGCTTTCGACCTGACGACGGGTTTCGTTGATGTATCCCTGTTGCTCAGCCTGTGCGCCTGCGTCTAACGTCAGTAGATTTTTGAGACGTTCTTTTGCCGTGATCCAACTTCGATAGGTATTTTTAAGTTCCGTATTTTTACTATATAGGATTTTCTGTTTCATGCCCGCTGACGAACTCAGCAAAATCCCCTTGGTCGCTAAGCTGTAATCGTACATTTTACCCAGAAAGTCGGGGCGTTTATCAGCACGAGAGACCGCTAACGAATTAAAAAACTCGAAATCACCACGAATGAATTGCCAAAACTTTGCTTTTTCTCCTTCGCTGAGAGCGGGGAAGTAATCTCGGATAAAGCCAAAATAAATCCCCGTAGCCTGTTCCATCAAGTCGTTTGCCTTCTTGTAGTCGTTGCTCACGTAGTACATCTGCGCGGTTTTGGCAAGTGCTTTCACATAACTCGGATGGTTCTGATCAAAAAGTCCACCCAGAATTTTTTCTGCTTCTTCGTAGTTTTTTTTCGCTTCTTTAAAGTCTTTCTTTTTACTGTACGCCGACCCTAACAGCATAAGCGTTTCGCCTGAGTTCTGATTTTGGGCACCAAAAGCTTCCGCCCAAATCGTATTGGCATAAGACAGCATTTGAATCGCTTTATCTAAGTTATCCTCTCGAAGCTCAGACCGCCCTAAATTCCGTAAGGCCTCGGCATAAAGCGGGTGTTGCTGTCCAAGCGCATTTGACACAATATCTTTGGCTTGCATCAGGAGATTTCCTACCTCTTCGGCGTTTCCGTCCTCTTCGGTGTAAAGCTCAATTAGGGCGAGCTTTGTCAGCGCGTTGGCACGGCGGATATGTTTATCACCTAGCTTTTGGGTGTAAATCTCTAGTGCAGACCGAATTTTTTTCTCGGCTTTGCCATAATCTCCAATAGAGGCGTGCAGTTGTCCCAGGGAAACTTGAATATCGGCATACCGCAGGCTGTTCTTGCCACGCTTGTCTTCCGTAATTTCGGCAGCACGCGTAAGGTATTCTTGTGCCGAATTAAAATCTCCTGTCAGTAAAGTGAGCTTACCTAGCTCATGGATGGGACGAATCAACGCTCGGGAAGACTCTCCGTACAGGGAAGTTTTCCGACTGACAACTTCTTGCAAAAGCTCTTCAGTCTTGACAAACTCTCCGAAACGGGCATACAGAGAAGCTAGCTTTTCGGTGGCTTCGTCGGAGTTGGTACGACGCTGATACTGACGGAGGAGTTTCTCGGCTTCGTCGTAGCGTCCTAGTTCATCTAGTAGGTTCGCGTACGTTTGGGTAGCCTCTAGGTGGGGGGCTGCCGTGGAGCTATAAGCCTCTTTAGTTTGCGCTCGTGCTTGTTGTAAGAGTGTATCTGCCTGTGTATATTGCCCCGTGATGGTGTAAAGCTCTGCCAACTTGGTTTTTCCTTTGCCCGCCGGACCTGAGTTGTCGCCGTACTTTTCGCTCAGAATCTGTAAAATACGTTTGCGGTAACGAATTGCCGTCTGAAAGTCCTCTTCGTCTTGGGCAAGGTCGGCCAGAATATCTAGCGTTCCGTAATGAATGGGGTGTGCGGGCGAGAAATTATCAAGCAGTGCTTGGGTATTAATTGACTGAATTTCCTGGCTGGCTTGCTTCACTTCAGGGGTATAACGTAAGTAAAAGTGTGCTTTTTGCAAGCGTCGAAATGTATGTACAGGGCTTTTTGTGCCGTACAGAACGCCATGAATTTCTGTCCCGAAGTTTACGGCATATTTAGCTTCTAGCCATTTTTGTTCGGCCAACGCGATTTCTTTCCTCAGGTCATTTTGCTCCATACGCGTAGGATGTTCGCGGGGTAGTACCGAGCGCGGGAGTGTACGTACCTGGTCCACTACTTTCTGGGCTTTCTTGAAGTTTTCCTTCTCATAAGCAAAACGCGCTTCTAGTACCGCGCTCATCGCCAAATAACTATTTTCTTTTGACTTTACGCCTTTCCCGAACCCCTTGAGGGACTGGGCGGCATCTTGTGCTTGTCGTTCTTTGCCTTCGGCGAAACGGTTTTTAGCATCATGCACCAAAATATTGGGCATCAAACGCGCATTTTTGACCTCTTTTGTCGCCTGTCGGTAGTATTTATCGGCTTCTCTAAAGTTTTGTAGTGCTGCCAAGTTATCCCCGACCACCATTAAGTATTCGCCAAATACTTCGCTGTCTTTGGGAGTCAACGCGGCGATGGCGGACTCTAGCCCTTGGAGTTCAGTCAGGGCAAGGCGATAATCTCCGTGTAGTGTATGAGACTCGGCGGGAGCCAAGAGCATTTTTGCCAGCATATCTTGGCGATGGCGTTTTTCTTCCTTAGAGAGGTAGTCCGCCTGAAGCAGTGGACGATACAATTCTGTTAAACCAACGAGCAGACTGTCGGCTGCCTCGAAGTAACCTTGCTGCATTTGGGCTTTGGCAAGGTAAAATCGCATCTCGGGAGCCAGATAATCGGGTAACTCTTTTTGAGCGAGCATTTTCTCTCGGAAGGGAAGTAACAACTGCGCTGCCTTTTCGTAGCTTCCGTATCGAATGTAAATCTTTGCCGCCTCCTTGATACCTTGGACATAGGCTTCGGGATTTTCGGCTCGTCGTTTTTCTAGTGCACGTACTCCCGCTTGTAGCTTTCGCTCCATTTCTGTGTACATACCCATTGCTTCGTAGGTTCGGGCTTCGTCGATGGGTACCCAGCCCTCGTGGAGCAGACGCTGGTCGCCGAACTTCTTTTTGATGGTCTTGTGGGTTTTTTTGTACTTCTTGAGTGTACTTTTGAAGTTTCCGTCCGCAAATTTTTTGTGCGGATCTATAAACACATCCGACCAGTAAGGCTGTGCGGAGGCAGTAAAGGCAAGGAAAACAAGGTGGACGATTGTGAGGAGCGTAAACGTATTTTTCATCGGGCTTAACGTTATTTCACCCAAAGGTAAGTTATTTTTATGAAAACATAGCCTGATAAAATCTAAAAGTAATTCAGCATCAACTAATTACAGCCGGTACTACGGTTTAGCGTTTACGTCCTTATCCACTTATCTCATCCTTCAATTTCCTCAGCAAGTTCTTCCCATTTTTCGTTAGCCGCATTCAAATCTTTTTCCGTCTGCTGAAACTTTTCGTTGACTTCATTAAGCTTGTAAGGATCGGAGAATATGGCGGGTTTAGCAAGTTCAGTCTCTAAACTTGCCTTCTGCTGTTCTAGGTCGGCTATCTTTTGTTCTATTTTAGAAAGCTCTTTTTGAAGCTGTTTTTGCTCTTTATCGTCCTTGGGAGGTGCGGGCTTTTTATCTTTCTTCTTAGAGGAAGTTGATTTCGTATCTGTCTCAGTGGATTTTTGCTGCTGCTCGCGTTTATGTCGCCACGCGTTGTACTCGGCGTAGGTGCCGGGATACTCTTTGAGGGCTTGATCTTCGATATACCAAACTTTGTTAGCAATCTGATTCACAAAATGGCGGTCGTGCGATACGACAATATAAGACCCTTCATAATTTTGCAAGGCATGGACCAAAACCCGTACCGATTGAATATCTAAGTGGTTCGTAGGCTCATCCAAGAGGAGGAAATTAGCTTCCGAAAGCAGCGTTTTTGCCAGCGCGACCCGTGACTTTTCTCCTCCCGAAAGCACACGTACTTTTTTAAAGACCTCGTCGCCCTGAAATAAGAAGCAGCCGAGCAGCGAGCGCAACTCTTTCTCGTTACGATCCGATCCCGCTTGCTGTAACTCGCCCAAAATGGAATTTTCTAAGCCTAGCGACTCTAATTGATGCTGGGCGTAAAAGGCAGGTTCTACATTGTGTCCCATCTTGCGCTGCCCCTCCTGAATAGGCTCGCTGCCATAAATAATGCGGAGTAGGGTAGATTTTCCAATTCCGTTAGCACCAATTAAAGCAATTTTATCACCACGCATCATTAGTGCATTGGCCTCGTCCAGGACTTTCTTTTCGCCGTAAGACTTCGAGAAATCCTTAAACTCAAAGAGTACTTTGCCCGGCTGTGTCCCGAAAGTAAACCGAAAGTTCATGGCTACCTCTTCACTGATGACCTCATCGACGATAGCCATTCGTTCGAGCTGCTTTACGCGTGCCTGTACCTGACGGGCTTTGGTCGCCTTGGAGCGAAAACGTTCGATAAAACGCTCGGTTTGCTTGATTTTTTGCTGCTGGTTATCAAAGGCTTTCTGCTGAATGTCTTCGCGCAACGCTTTTTCTTCCTTATAAAAAGTATAATTTCCCTCGTAGCGATGCAGTTGCTGCCCTGATACCTCCACGATTGTTCTTACCGCCCTGTCCATAAACTCAATATCGTGC
>CAZNAK010000114.1:0-7160 GCA_964570645.1 uncultured Cytophagales bacterium
CCGGTTACAGAAACCTAACCATTCCTCACCGGGTTCTTTTCGTTTGCCTTCTGTAATCACCTCGACAACATCTCCGGTTTTTCTAAAAGCGTGTACGACCTGTGCGTGTGCTTTGGCAAACAAATCACTCACACAAACGCTATACTCTATAATATGAAACATCGTAAAAAAGGGGATTTGCCAGAAAAAATTTGTCAAACCTGTGAGCGACCTTTTACATGGCGCAAAAAGTGGGCAGACTGCTGGGAAGATGTTAAGTATTGCAGTGAGCGATGCCGACGTAACCGCAACTCTCCTAAACGATAAGTTTGTATCTTTGTACCTAAACTAAACACACAAAAGATGATAGCACCAGATTTAGCCTTTCAATTTGAACTCACCGAAGAACATGAAGCCGTCCGTCAGGCGGCTCGTGAGTTTGCGCAGCGTGAACTTCTTCCAGGAGTTATTGAGCGCGATAACGAACAGCACTTTCCCGACGAGTTGGTCCATAAAATGGGTGACCAAGGATTTATGGGTATGATGGTTTCGCCAGAGTACGGCGGCGGCGGTATGGATACAATTTCCTACGTGTTAGCCATGGAGGAACTCTCCAAAGTCGATGCCTCTGCTTCTGTGATTGTTTCAGTGAACAACTCATTGGTTTGCTGGGGAATCGAGAAGTTTGGTACAGAAGCCCAAAAAGAAAAATACCTTCCAGACCTTGCTAGCGGGCGATCAGTAGGCGCATTTTGCCTCTCTGAGCCTGAGGCGGGAAGCGATGCCACCTCACAGCGTACCACAGCTATCGACAAGGGAGACTATTATCTCCTGAACGGCAACAAAAACTGGATCACGAACGGCGGACGCTCGGACGTGTATCTTGTCATGGCACAAACGGACGTAGAAAAGGGACACAAAGGTATCAACTGCCTTATCGTAGAACGCGGCATGGAAGGTTTCCAGGTCGGTAAGAAAGAAGATAAAATGGGGATTCGCGGATCGGATACGCATTCTTTGATGTTAACGGACGTGAAAGTACCCAAAGAAAACCGTATTGGAGAAGAGGGCTTTGGCTTCAATTTCGCGATGAACACCCTGAATGGTGGACGCATCGGTATTGCAGCTCAAGCACTTGGTATTGCTTCGGGCGCATTTGAGCTTTCCGTAAAGTATTCCAAGGAGCGTCAAGCCTTCGGGAAGCCAATCCATAAGCACCAAGCGATTGCTTTCAAGCTTGCTGACATGGCAACGAAAGTGGAGGCAGCGCGTTTGCTTTGCCTCAAAGCGGCGCACCTTAAAGATCAGGGGCAAGATTTCTCCAAATACAGTGCAATGGCAAAACTTTATGCTTCCGAAGCAGCCATGTGGGTTTCCACCGAAGCGGTGCAGGTACATGGAGGCTACGGTTACGTAAAAGAGTACCACGTAGAGCGACTGATGCGCGATGCTAAGATCACTCAGATTTATGAAGGTACTTCAGAGATTCAGCGTGTAGTAATCTCGCGCTCAGTACTGCGATAAAAGTCCGCGCATTAATTCTAATTTAAAGGGTAGCATTCAAGAAATAAATCTTTCTCGGTGCTACCTTTTTTGGTTACGAAGAGAAAAAATAAAACCCTTAGTGTTGTTTTTACACTTATTTATATGTAGCTTCAGAACACAATGAAAAACCAAGCAATCGTACAGCTATGAAACTCATCAAAGTAGGTGGCGCGGAACTCAATCAGACTCCCATGGACTGGGACAAAAACCGCGATAACATTTTGGCAGCACTCCAAAAAGCACAAAAAGAGTGTGTCTCCATTCTTTGTCTGCCCGAACTTTGCATTTCAGGGTACGGCTGCGAGGATATGTTTTATTCCGAAAACGTCTTATCAAATAGTCTGCGTTGCCTCTTCGAGATTCTACCTTACACCAAAGGCATGGTGATCTGCGTTGGCTTACCACTTATGTACCGAAACCGTACCTTCAATACCTCCTGCCTGATGGTAGATGGGCAGATTCAAGGCTTTGTCGCAAAACGGTTTCTGGCGCGAAATGGCATTCATTACGAACCGCGTTGGTTTACACCTTGGCCAGAAAACGAGCAGACGCAAGTTCCCATTAAGCACCCTAACGGCGAGGAAAAAAACTACCCGCTCGGCGACCTGTTCTTTGATATCGGCGGACTCAAAATCGGATTTGAAATTTGTGAGGACGCATGGGTAGCTAATCGTCCGGGTCGTAAGCTGTACGAGTATGGTGTTGACCTGATTCTTAATCCGAGTGCAAGCCACTTTGCTTTTGGTAAATTTGAGCTACGTAAACGCTTCGTTTTGGAAGGCTCACGCGCCTTCGGAACGGGCTATATTTATGCTAATTTGTTGGGAAACGAGGCGGGGCGGGCTATTTATGATGGCGGAACGCTCATCGCTGCATCGGGCGAGTTAGCCGCCGAAGGGGAGCGGCTTACCTTCGATGACTATCGTGTTACAACGGCCACCTTAGACTTTGGCTTGACACGCATGACGCAGGCGCAGGCAAGTTCTGCTTTTAATATCCCCAAAGATGTGGTAGGAGGCGTGAAAATAGACTTCGACTTCCCGGAGGCTACACCCGACCCCAAGGTTCTCAGGCTCGGGTACTGGGAGAAATCAGATACACTCCAAGAGGAAGAGTTCATGCGTGCCGAAGCTTTAGGACTTTTTGATTATCTCCGTAAAAGCTACTCACAAGGCTTTGTCGTTTCCTTGAGTGGTGGGGCAGATTCTGCTGCCGTCGCGGTTTTATGCTATCTTATGGTACGCCTTGGTATTGTCAGTATTGGTCTGCAAGCCTTCAAAGAAAAATTAGGGCATATCACTAAAATTCAAAAACTTAAAACAGCGGATGATATTGCTAACGCATTGATTTTGACCGCTTATCAATCCACAGAAAATAGCTCATTGACTACAAAACGTGCAGCCCGTGAGCTGGCTAGCGGGATCAACTCGACACATCACGAGATCACTGTCAATCAGAACTTCAAGCAGTATGTCAAAATCGTAGAAAAAGCATTAGGGCGTGATTTGGCGTGGGAAACGGACGATATTGCCCTTCAAAATATTCAGTCAAGAGTTCGTGCCCCCAGCATTTGGATGTTCACGAACATCACAGGGTCTCTACTGCTCTCCACCAGTAATCGCTCGGAAGCGGCAGTCGGATACGCAACTATGGACGGAGACACTAGTGGTGGATTGAGTCCCATTGCAGGGATTGATAAACACTTTTTGCGGCAGTGGCTGCGCTGGATCGAGAAGAATAAGCGGTACGGCATTCGGCAATTACGCTACGTGAA
Organism: uncultured Cytophagales bacterium; assembly: GCA_964570645.1. Classification (GTDB taxonomy): domain Bacteria; phylum Bacteroidota; class Bacteroidia; order Cytophagales; family Bernardetiaceae; genus DAISIL01. The sequence continues at coordinate 3,299 of CAZNAK010000114.1, forward strand.
TCAGCAACAGCCGACAGCAGAACTACGCCCCGAATCCGCGAACCAGACGGACGAAGATGACCTGATGCCATACGATGTCTTAGATTATATTGAGGAGGCTGCCATTCGGGACAAAAAATCTCCGCGCGAGTGTCTGGCTTTACTCCGAATGAAATATCCAAAAACCGACGACAAAGACCTAAAGTCATGGATACGCCGGTTTTTCCAACTCTGGAGTAGAAACCAGTGGAAGCGAGAGCGTTACGCACCTTCTTTCCACCTTGATGACAAGAACCTTGACCCCAAAACCTGGTGCCGTTTCCCGATCCTTTCGGGAGGGTATCGGCGGGAGTTAGCAGAACTTTGATGTACTCTCTATTTGGTAAACTAAAACCCGTAATGAGGAACTAAAAGAAAAAGTAGTTATTCCTTTTCCAGTTCTTGTTGATCCCCCCTCATCATGTATCATAGGCTTCCAGTCTGTGCAATGAAATCAGGCTAGAAGCCTGATCTACAGATGAATCAAAAGGGTACTATTTAGCCGTGGAAAAGGAATAATACGAGACTGAGCATGCGCCACGCGCTCTCAAGGCCCCTTAGAAGCTCTACTTGTCAGCAAGGGTTCGACGGATGTCAGTAGTATGCTTAATGCCGCAAAATTCCTCGACTTTCTCTTAAAACTCCTTACCTTTGTCGGTAAAACGAAAAAACTTTTTATGGCTTCGGCAGAAAAGAATCTCAGTACATATAGTGATAAGAACCTCATTGACCTAAGTTCTAAAACGGTTGCCATTGTGGTCGCAGAATGGAACACCGAAGTCACCCAAAAACTCTACAAAGGGGCGTATCAGTGCCTGCTTAACCACGGGGCAACGCCTGAAAATATCCTGCGTCGAGACGTACCAGGAAGCTTTGAACTCTCACTGGGAGCACAATGGATGGCAGAGCAACCAGCAGTAGATGCTGTCATTGCTTTGGGTTGTATCATTCAGGGCGAAACGCGACATTTTGACTTTATTGCGCAAGCTGTGGCGACAGGAATCACCGAGGTTGGGCTAAAAACAAACAAACCCGTTATTTTTGGAGTCTTAACGCCAGACAATCAAGTGCAGGCTTTGGACCGCGCAGGCGGAAAACACGGTAATAAAGGAGAAGAAGCCGCTGTCACCGCTATCAAAATGCTGGGCTTTGCCCGCGCCTAAAACCTCACATCTGATTAACCCGCTGACTCTATGTGGCTACGTATTGCCGACCTCATCCTTCGCTTTCGCCTTTCCCTCCTGATTTTACTATTTGGGCTGACCGCTCTGATGGGTTTTATGGGGACAAAAACGCAAATGAGCTATGACTTTATCCGAGCCGTTCCCGAAAGCAACCCCGAAATGCAGTACTTTCGCTCGTTTCAGGAAAAATTTGGCATCGATGATAACTTCTTTGCTATCGGAGTTGAAGACTCTGCTATCTATGCGCTTGAAAACTTCAAAGCCTTTTACGCACTCACCGACGAAGTGAGCCAGCTAGAAGGGGTGGGGCGAATGCTAGCCCTGCCGACCTTACCGTACCTAGAGGTCAAAGGTAGCGGGACACGTAAAAAGTTCTCCTCCCGACCACTGTTTGAGGAACTTCCCGACACGCAAGCCGAGCTAGATAGCGTTTTGAAAGAGTTCGGAAAGGTAAAGTTCTACCGCAACCAACTCCTTAACCCCGAAACAGGCGCGACCATGGCAGTCGCTTCTATCGAAGAGGCGACCCTAAACAGCGAAAAGCGCATCGGGCTAATCAACGATATTGAAGCTATCGGAACAAGATTTTCCGAAAAGACAGGTATTGAACTCCATTATGCAGGCTTGCCCTACGTCCGCACCAAGACCACTAAAAAAGTAAAGGCCGAGTTGAATGTCTTCTTGGCAGGGTCGGTGCTGATTACAGCAATCGTTTTGTTTTTATTCTTTCGGTCGTTCGCCCCTGTATTTTATCCACTTGTCGTGATTGGGATGGTTATCGTTTGGACAATGGGAACGATGGCGGTTTTGGACTACAAAATCAGTATGCTCACAGGGCTTTTGCCGTCTATTTTGGTTGTTATCGGGATTCCAAACTGCGTTTACCTGATGAATAAATACCATCAGGAGTTCAGGAAACAGGCTAATAAACACGAGGCACTTCGTCAGATGATCCGTCGTATTGGCGTAGTGACACTGATCACCAACGCCACCACAGCAACGGGCTTTTTGGTCTTGATTACCACGAGTATTCCTGCCTTACAAGAGTTTGGAGTCGTAGCAGGGATCAATATTTTCGTAACCTTCATTATTAGCATCATTTTTATTCCTGCGGTGTTTTCGTATTTGCCCGCCCCAAAGGTTTCCCAGATCAAGCATTTGGAGTTTACGCTCGTTAAGCGAACGGTTTCATCTTTTCAACATCTTATTAATAGCCAGCGCAAGACAGTCTATGTGGCAACGCTCGTGATCGTCGCCCTGGCTGTGGTGGGGCTTTTACGGTTGCGACCGCTTTCGTATATGGTCGATGACCTACCCGACGATAGTAAGGTGGTGGAGGACTTACGCTTTTTTGAATCACAGTTTAGCGGGGTAATGCCTCTGGAAGTTGTCGTTGACTTAGGAAAACCACAAGCATATCGCCTGTTCCGAAAAGTGCAGAAGATTGAAAAATTAGAAGCTGCCCTCGAGGAGAAAGAGTATCTTTCGCCATCTCTGTCGATGACAAAGTTTTATAAGGCGGTGCAGCAAGCACGTTACAACAACACCGAAAGCTACTTTAAGCTTCCCAAAAACCAACGCGAGCACCTTACGATTACCGCTGGTTACGAGCGGGCAGTACGCTCAGGTGATCCTACTGTACAATTTTTGGAGAACTTCATTGACTCAACACGGCAATATGTACGTTTGTCCTATAAAATTGCGGATGTAGGCTCAGAACGGTTAGGTGAAATTATCGAAGATGAACTCAACCCAATCATCGAAAAAGAACTAGAGTCAGATAGTACGATGACCGCCCACGTCACGGGAACGACGCGGCTTTTTATTCAAGGCAACAATTACCTGATTGAAAGCCTAAGTACGAGCTTGTTACTAGCATTTTTCATCGTGGCCATCATCATGGGGATTTTATTCCGTAACATCCGCATGATTATCATCTCATTGATCCCAAACCTTGTTCCCTTGGCCGTCACGGCAGGTTTGATGGGCTACTTTGGCGTTCCCCTCAAGCCAAGTACTGCCTTGATTTTTAGTATTGCCTTCGGAATTTCGGTAGATGACTCGATTCACTTTTTGGCAAAATTCCGTCAGGAGATGCTTGTCAATAGTTTTGATCGCTTTAAAGCCATTGAAGTCAGTATGCGTGAAACAGGAACGAGTATGATCTATACCTCGATTATCCTCTTCGCAGGTTTTGTCATTTTTGTCGGTTCAGACTTTGGTGGGACAGTAGCCCTAGGGTGGCTTACTTCCATAACCTTACTGATTGCCATGTTTACGAACCTAATTTTACTACCTGTACTCCTGCACACTTTTGGCATTGGGAAAAATCTGGCTAAGGCTAAGGGAAAGGAGGTGGACTAACCTACCCCACGTAGAGATTCGCACTTCTATCCTTTATAAAAAAAAGAGACATCCCACACGCGCTCTAGGAAGTCTCTATGAAGAACAGCTATTTTTTATTTAAACCACAACATCATTTTCGCGTAACGCTGCATTGAGTGATGTTTTGAGATCAGTGCTTGCTTTTCGCTTACCAATAATGAGCGCACAGGGCACATTATAAGTTCCTGCGGAGAATGCCTTTGGATAGCTCCCCGGAATCACCACGGATCGAGGAGGGACATGACCTTTACGCTCCACAGGCTCGTCTCCCGTGA
>CAZNAK010000115.1:0-2111 GCA_964570645.1 uncultured Cytophagales bacterium
AAACATGATGTCGTCAATTTGTTTATCGCCTCCTTTCCATTCTTCAAAATGCTTAGTCAGCAGGTGTTTTTGCTCGGGCATAGACATATGGGCATGTGCAAGGAGCAGCTTTTTGAGGCGTGCCAACAAAAACTTACGTCGCTCTGGCCCTCCTCCAATTTGATCTGGATAGCCATCCGAAAATAAGTAGAGCTGGTCTCCGTGGTGTAATTGTGTTGTTTTCGTTGTGAAGGGAGACTCTTTAGGGTAAATCCCCACAGGCATCCGATCACCATTCAGAGCTTCCATCTTAGAAGATTCGCGGATGATATACACACTATTGTATGCGCCCGTGTATTGCATTTCGAGTGTATCAAGGTCGAGCATACAAAGTGCAATATCCAGTCCATCCTTCACCGCTGTGGCACTTTCAGCGTTATCAGTCTGATGCAACGAAAGCTTTATTCGTTCACGCATCTGGTTTAAAATAGTGGCAAGCTGAAAGTCAGGCTTACTAATATCTTGGATATTTTCTGAAAGTAGTTGATTTAAGTAAGATGTGCTCAAAACACTCATCAGTGCTCCAGAAACGCCGTGCCCTGTACAGTCACCAACGGTAAGAAGTAGTTTATTCTGGTGTCTGCCCGACCAGTAAAAATCACCACTCACAATATCACGTGGCAAGTCCCAAATAAAGTAGTCCGTAAAGTGAGAGAACAGCTCATCTTCGAGGGGACGTACTGCCTGCTGAATGCGTTGGGCGTAACGGAGGCTACTTTCAATTTCCTCTTGCTTCTCGGATAAGCCTTGGTTGAGTTCTTTCACTTGGTCACGCTGGATAGAAAGTGTCTCGGTGGTTTGCTTTAGCTCTTCGTTTCGGGTCTGGATTGCCTGCTGCTGCGACTGGAGCTGCCGATTAACCTTTACGCGCTTTATTCTCGAATAAATCAGATAAGCAATCAATATCGCGGCGAGTGCCAAAATGCCAAAGAGTGCATTTGATATACTTTGACTCTTTTCGGCTTCAAGACGAAGGATTTCTACCTCTTTTTCACGACGAACCGACTCTACCGCATCAGCAATTTTCTGCGTTAGCTCGGTGGTAAACAGACTATCTCTGTAATTGATTACTTGCTTCTGGTACTCAGCTACTGTTCGATAATCTTCGCGCGCCTCGGCTACGGCGGCCAAGGTCTCGTACGCATTTTTAATACGCAATCTTGCCCCTACCTCACGGCTAAGTGATAAGCTCTCTTTTGCAAAGCCCTGCGCTGAATCTACCTCTTGGAGCCCCAGGTAAGCGCGTGCCATCTGATTGTTTGCATCAGCGAGTAAGTCAAGGTCTTTATCCTGTATTTCAGGCACAGCAATTACGTTCTGAAAATGCGATAATGCCTCCCGATACCGCTTTTGGTTCATATCAATGTCCCCCAAATACTTTAGGCAAACGGCTTGCTTCTTGGGATTGTCGAGTTCCAACCGTAGTTCATAGGATTTCTGAATGCTAACTTCTGCCTCGCCATATCGCCCTAAGTCATTGAATGCACGTCCAAGGTTCAGATATACGTACCCTTGCATTTGTTTGTCTTGTAGCTCATCAGCTACTTCGTTAGCCTCTCTAAGATAATCTAAAGCTTGATCGGGTTTATTTTGGTAAATGTGTAGGTTTGCCAAGTTGATACTTCCGTAGCCAATCTGTTCTTTAAGCCCAATTTCTTTGGCAAGATTGATTCCCTTCTTATAAAAATCTAGCGCATCAACGTAGTTTCCAAGGTTTCGGTGAGCAACTCCCGTATAGCCGTAAGCTTGTGTAAGACCTCTTTTATCGTCTATTTCTGTTGCATATTGAATGGCTTCTTTACCGTAAACGAGTGCCTCACGCGAATCCAAGTTCCGAAGCTTCCAGCAGATTTTGAGCAGTGCATCAACACGCTCCTTACCCGTTAAGGTTTCGGCAGAGGTCTTGAGTGTATCCACCTCAGGTTGTGCCACCGCACGGAAAGCGAGCATCAGAAGTAATAAAATGTAAAGTGTAGCCGTTTGCGTGTATTGCATGAAAATAGAGGGCAAATTATTGGTCATTGAGTATCGACTCGCGTTTCCGCATTTCTCCCGCAGGAATGCCGAACATC
>CAZNAK010000115.1:2121-7138 GCA_964570645.1 uncultured Cytophagales bacterium
GTACGCAGTATCCTGATAACCGACATCCTGACTAATGGAACGAATGGTTTTTTTAGTACTTCTTAAAAGTAAAACGGCTTGTTCCATCCGCTGATACTCAATATAATCCTGTGGGTTGATACCCGTAAGCATCTTAAAATATTGTCCTACATAATCTTCGGAGACGTTTGCCACGTCTGCTAGTTGACGATTTGAAAGATCACCGTTAAGGTTTTCACGGATATAGTTGAAAAGTTCAATCAGACGAGGATCTTGAAAATACGCCAGATTTGTCGCCATTTCTTCAATGAAAAGGTTATTCTCTTCAATGTGCCTTAGTAGCGTAATTAACAAATGCTCACTGTAAAGAGCAAGCAGCCGTTCCCAACCCAAGGCACCCATCTGACTTTCGTGGACTATTTTTTCAATAAGTGCAGCCACTCGGTCATCCTCAAAAATAAAAGGCTCAATTTGTAACGAACGAAAAAAGTTTAAAGAACTAAACGCTCTTACATCTATAGTAACCGAAAGCAAGTCTTCTCCCTCCAGATTAAAATAGGTACGATTGTATTTAATCAGATTATCCTGCGTAAGCTCAAGCGGCGTAGCATCTTGGTTCCCCTGAAACTGCAATACCGTTTTGGAGCCACTAGGGATGAATAGTATTTGTCCCGAGCTTACCGCTCTGTGGTCTTCTCCGACAAATAAAGTCCCACTTTTTACCCACAAAAAGCGGTTCTCTAATCCCTGTTGATACTTAGCCACACGCACAGGCTCTAGTACCTCTAGTTGTTGTGCATTTTTGAAGTGGACTTTTAAGGCTTCGATGATCTTGTTATATTCTTCCATAGGATGACGCGATAGTTTACTAATTTTAAAGCTACAATATTCTTGAATAAGTCCAAAAAAATACGCTCACTTCCCTCAATTTATTGAATTAATCCAAAATTACCTACATCGTTCTGGTCATATACGAGGTCTCTTAGTGGCAATCACGCTGGCTTTGGCATATCATTCACCAAAAAAAGCTATTTTGCATGACTATGGCAGAGCGAAGCAGCATTTTTGATATGATCGGACCTGTGATGATCGGTCCCTCAAGTTCTCATACGGCGGGTGTAGTTCGGATTGCTAATGTCGCAATCAAGGTACTGGATGCTTTACCCGAAACAGCCGAAATCACCTTTTATAACTCCTTTGCACGAACTTACGAAGGGCACGGCTCAGACAGAGCAATTATTGGTGGACTACTCGGCTTCAAACCCGACGACGAGCGCATCCGTGTTGCCTTCGATCATGCCGAAGCGGCTAACTTTTCCTATCGTTTTCGCTCGATAGGAAATGCCTCAGTCTTTCATCCCAACTCTATCCGCATCAAACTTCAGCAAGGGCAACGGAAGCGAGAAATCCTTGGGGTCAGTAAAGGAGGAGGAATCATCGAGATTCGTGAGGTCGATGGTTTCCGTGCTAACTTCACAGGACAAGAGTACACATTGATATTTTTTGCCCGTGACCAAAAAGGAAGTATTGCCTACATCGCCGCTATTCTGGCCAACGAGGCCTGCAATATTGGAACTATGTCTGTCACGCGTACGGGAAAGGATAAGTTAGCCTGCCTAGTCATTGAAATGGACTCTGCTATCTCAAACCTTTCACTCCAATATCTCCGCGCCCTGAGCTGGGTAGAGGAGATGATTTACATCCCTCGCCAGCTCGAGGAAACGGATATTGACTTGCCTGATTACGTAGATTAGTGATTTAGCAACTGTTTTCAGGAAGTTCCCTGACGGTGCGCTACCTACTTTTCGACGACCACTTTACGTACCTGCTCTCCACTTTGACTGACAAACTTGACAAAGTAAATGCCCGCTGCCAATTCAGAAAGGTCAAACCGGTAGGTATAATTACCTTTATCCTGAGATTCATTCAAAAGTTTCATCACCTGCTGCCCGCTAGCGTTCCAGACACTAAGATTTACGTTCTGTGTCGCATTTAATCCATAGTTTAAGTAACATTTACCCGTTGTTGGATTCGGGTACAACCCCCAAAGTACCAACACCTCTTCTGTGCTAGTGGTAACTCCTGCGGGTGCGGGTGCATCCTGTGTGGGCTTAGGGTTAGCTGCCATCGCTGCCTCTTTCAGGTGATTTTCGCCATCATTTGAGAACCAACTTGCCTTTAGTTCTTCATCAGAATCAGGATCAAGAATGTCTTCGATATGATACCAATCTGCCTGAATCTTATCGTTCTGAATGTCCATCACGAAGTAGCCGTGATCGTCCAAATCAACATATTTCATGTGTGGATTTGGATTTAAGCCTGCAAACTGCCCCCAATCAATCCCAAGGCTAGGTTGATTAACAAGTGGCTCATTGATTTGGTCTTCTAAATAAGCGGCAAAGAAATCCGCCGAAATCCCCAAGGACTCAAAAAGTGGTTGAAATTCGGGGGTATCAAAGTTCTCATCGAAGTTGGCAGAACTCACGCTTGGCGTGGCAAACTCAACCGCTACTGATCCTGCGCCTGTTGCCGGGTCATAGGTTGGTGTTGCGCCATCCCACCCAAAAATTGTCGGGCGTTTGGCAACATCATAGGCAAAACTGCAATGGAAATCACCGGTAAGCCAAACGACGTTGTTGATATTATTATCCGAAATGTAATCGATTAAGAAATCACGCTCTAGCGGGTAACCGTCCCAGATGTCCAAAAATGTACTTTCGGTCTGCTCGGGTGTCTGCCCTGTCAGCGGCCCAAAAACACCCACGTTAAACTCCGAAAAGATAATCTGATTACCCAGAATTTTCCATTTTGCCGTCGATCCCGCAAGGTTTTCTGTCAACCAAGTACGCTGTGTCTGACCCAACAACGTACGTGTAGGCGCGTACAAGGCAGGGCTTGTTACATCATTAATTTGTTCCTCACGCCCTTCAATTCGCGTATCCAGCATGATAATTTCTGCCAAGTCACCGTACTTTACGGTTCGGTAAAGCGACTCCTGAGTTACGTCCGTACGAATAGGCATCCACTCAGTGTAAACTTGCTTGGCGATCGCTAGGCGATCTGCCCAATTACCTTCTGTGGCGGGATCGTGGTTTTCTGCACCGTCTTTATAGGCATCGTTCGCACTCTCATGATCGTCCCAGACGGGAATAAAAGCGTGCTGTTGGTGCGCGCGACGTAAGCTCGGATCGAGGCGGTAAAGCGAGTAGCGTGTACGATAGTCGGCTAGTGTCAAAATTTCCGTTTCGGGAATGTTCGGACGCTCCTCGAGGTCATTTCCATACACACCTACCCCGTATTCATAAATGTAATCTCCTAGATGGATGACAGCATCTAAGTCTTTGCGATCTGCAATCTTATCAAAGGTGACGAAATAACCTGCCTCGTAATTTTGGCAAGAAACGACCGCGAATTTGAGTTGATTTCCAGCATTGTTACCCGCAGTACGCGTCTTTCCGATCATGGACTGCTTACCAAGTGCCGAAAATGTGTAGTAGTAAGTTGTCCCCTCAGAAAGTCCCGTCACGTCAACTTTTACTGTCCAGTCACGGTCTGCCGTAGTCGTGAAAACGCCTTCCGCCACCACATCGGTGAAGTTTACGTCCGTGGCCACGACCCAAGATACATTGATTTCACTATCGTCATTTTCTGGCGTTACGCGCGTCCAGATGATAACCGCACTTTCAGTGGGATCACCCGAAGCGACACCATGATAAAATGGGCGTAGTGTTTGGTCAAAAGGAAGATCCTGAGACTCAGCAGTGCGTGCCAGGCGATTTGCCTTGGACTGAGAAACGCCCGCCGTCGGGCTGGGAAGTTGTGCCCAAAGTTGCTGGGCAAAAAAGCATAAAGCTAGGGTGTACAATATTCTCATTTTTTCATTGCATTAGTGAATAAACAAAAATACAGGAAAACGACTGCGCCCAGCTTACGAGTCTTTGAAAGAATAGTGAACTTAGTATGAAGAGCAAATATTCAATTAGCGAAAGTTCGCTAAATTGCAGAAATTCGTCACACATGCCTACACACATCACCAAAATAACCGCATCTTCGCTCAGGCTTTTACTGGGCATCAAGCTACGCCAGTATCGTACCGCTCAAGGACTTAAACTCAAAGAACTCTCCGAACGAAGTGGTGTATCCATGTCGTACTTGACTGAGATTGAAAAAGGAAAAAAATATCCCAAGCCCGATAAAATTACGGCTATTGCAGAAGCACTTGGAGTAGCCTACACAGATTTAACCTCGACAGAACTTGATCGCCGGTTAAGGCCTTTTGCCACACTACTCAACAGTAATATTTTAAACGAATTACCTCTCGAACATTTTGGCGTGGACATCGGGAAATTATTGGAGTTCTTTACGGCTGCCCCCGATAAAATTGGCGCGTTTTTGCAAACCCTGATCGACCTTGTGCGCCTCCATGAAATGGACGTAGATCAATTTTATTTTTCCTCCCTTCGTGCTTACCAAGAGTTAAAAAATAACTACTTAGAGGAAGTTGAAGTCGCCGCAGAGGAGTTCCTAAAAGACATAAAGTCCGTAAAAGTTAACGACTTAGCGGATCGCCTTACGCGGCAACACGACATCACCATAGACGAAAACCTTTTGGCCGACTACCCTGAACTCGCCGATATGCGTTCGGTGTGGCTACCTCAGCAAAGCAACAAACTTGCGCTTAACCCGAAGTTAAATGCGTCCCAGAAAACGTTTATCCTTGCGCGAGAGCTGGCCTTCCATGAGCTAAAACTCGACCCGCGTCCGACGACTTTCTCATACGTCAAACCAACGTCTTTTGAGTTAATCTTGAATAATTACAAAGCTTCTTATTTTGCGGGTGCAATCCTTTTACCACGCCGCCAAGTGGTGCAAGACATCAGTAAACTTTTTGCGCAGGATGTTTGGAATGAGTCACAGTTCCGCGCCCTACTGACAAAGTATCAAGCATCACCCGAAATGCTGCTACACCGTCTGACCTCCATGGCACCCAGGTTTTTAGCACTCAAAAGCCTATTTTTCCTGCGCTTTAGCGATGCTA
>CAZNAK010000116.1:0-7126 GCA_964570645.1 uncultured Cytophagales bacterium
GTAAAGTATTCAACCGTTCAAAACTGGTATCCAGGCGATAAAGAAGGAAAGGGCGGCATTTACAACTTCGTGACTAAGCGAGGAATCTGTTATGGCGACAACTCAAAGCTCTCCTGGACACAGGTAGAGACGGGTTCTGCTGTTACGTGGAAATATCCTAGCTGCGTGCTCAAGGGTGATAACTCAGTCGGAGAGTTTTACTCCGTTGCTGTAACCAAAAATATGCAGCAGGCTGATACAGGTACGAAAATGATACACCTTGGGAAAAATACAAAGAGTCGTATTGTCTCAAAAGGTATCTCGGCAGGAAAAAGTCAAAACTCATACCGTGGACTGGTTCAGGTAGCGCGTAGGGCGAGCAATGCAAGAAACTTCTCGCAATGTGATTCATTATTGATCGGAGATCAATGTGGGGCGCATACGTTCCCTTACATTGAAGTAGAAAATACCACGGGACAAGTGGAGCATGAGGCGACAACCTCTAAAATTGGTGAGGATCAGATATTTTACTGCAACCAGCGTGGTATTGATACCGAGCAGGCTGTGGCTTTGATCGTGAACGGCTATGCCAAAGAGGTATTGAACAAGCTTCCTATGGAATTTGCCGTAGAAGCCCAGAAACTCCTTGCTATTAGTCTAGAGGGCAGTGTTGGGTAAGCTCACAGGATTTTCAATAAAATAAATTAAAGGGTGTTTTTCTCGTCTTCGGGGGAAACACCTTTTTTTATCCGGTTTCAATATTGTTAAATTAAAGAAAAAACCTTCCCTTATCCCTATGGGTTATCTCTATATGATCGACGAAAAAGAAAAGAAAGCGACTCCGGCCGAAGCTGAAAGCGAAATTGAGGAAGAGTCAATATTTGGCGTAGGCAACCTCAACGAATACGCTGAGCAAATTGAGGAACAGACAGGCGGAAAACTTATCAAAAATGTAGGCTGTGGCGGATAAATCTAAGTCCACATATCCGCTACAAGCCATTCTGAGTGTGGCGGAGGTGTGCGCCCAACGAGGTATTCAACACGCTATCATCTCACCAGGCTCACGCTCTGCGCCGCTCACGCTCGCCTTTGTTCGTCATCCACACATACGTACTTACCTCATCCCGGACGAACGTGCGGCGGCCTTCGTTGCGCTCGGAATGGCACAACAACACAAGGAAGCCGTCGCTCTGATCTGTACCTCAGGCTCCGCCGCCTACAATTACGCACCTGCGATCGCCGAGGCGTTTTTTGAACACGTACCGCTCATTGTACTTACCGCCGACCGCCCCCCTGAGTGGATCGATCAACGTGATGGGCAAACTATACGACAAAACGAAATCTACGGCAAACACGTCAAACACAGCGTACAACTACCCGTAAGTTATGAACATCCCGACGCTAAATGGCATATTCGGAGGGCGACAGGAGAGGCCATCACGCAGGCACTAACCTTTCCCGAGGGGCCTGTACACCTGAATATTCCCTTCCGTGAGCCGTTTTATCCTGAGCCAAATCAGCAGTTCTGGAGTGAGTCTGCCCCCCGCATTCCACAAATTGTTGAAAGCGATCCCGTATTACCCAAAACCACTTGGACTGAGTTACGCAAGATTTGGAGCCGATCTCCCTCAAAACTCATTGTAGCTGGTCAAGGACGTAGGCAGGGTTTATCGTTTCCCGATGGCGTTCCTGTGGTCACTGATATTATCTCTAACCAATTTGGAAAGGCTAATCATGTTCATCATCAAGACTTATTTTTAGGACGCGTCAAGTACCCGGGACACTTCCAACCTGATTTACTAATTACCTTTGGACGGTCTGTGATCTCTAAGAACCTTAAAATTTTTCTTCGCGAACATCGCCCTGAATGGCACTGGCATATACAGGCAGCGGGCGAAGTCGCAGATACTTTTCAAAGCCTGACGCACGTCATCAGAACGACACCAAAACTCTTTTTTGACAGTCTTCAGCAAGAATCGTTTACTTCCGAAAATGATTACAGCCAACATTGGCACGCTGCCGACGAAACGATCGCCAAGTACTTGCATTACTTCTGGTCGGATGAAAAGCCATTCTCAGAATTTGAGGCGGTAAAATACGTACTCAAAGGCTTACCAAAAGACAGTACCTTGCATTTGGCCAATAGCATGGCTGTTCGGTATGCAAACTTCTTTAATTTACCCCAAAAACCCTCCGTAGAAGTTTTTGCGAACCGTGGTACGAGTGGTATTGATGGCTGTCTGAGTACTGCGATAGGTCACGCCATCAGCAATCCTGAACAGTTGCATACCGTTCTGATCGGTGATATGGCATTTTTCTACGACCGAAACGCTCTTTGGCACAATCACCTGCCTAAAAATCTACGCATTGTAGTACTCAATAATCAGGGCGGGGGGATTTTTCGGATGATAAAAGGACCGCGCCGCCAACCAGAACTTACCCCTTACTTTACAACTCCTCATGAGCTTACTGCTAAGACCGTAGCCGAGGAAGTAAACTTTGAATACGCCCAAAGCACAGAACGCCACCTAACGCAGCAGCTACTTACAGAGTTCTGGAAGCTTAGTGAACGCTCTAAAGTGCTTGAAATCAAAACAGATCAGGAAACAAATACGTTGATTTTAGAAGAATTTCGGAAGGTTTTAGATCAGTCCTTAAAATGATTACAGCTACCGATCAACTAAATCGTGTAATTCAGCTCCCTGCATCGCCACAAAAGATCGTCTCTTTAGTCCCCTCCATTACTGAGCTACTGTTTGATCTGGGCTTAGAAAAACGCATCTGCGGGATCACCTCTTTCTGTGTTCACCCGGGATACGCACGTAAGTCTTGCACAATTATCGGCGGAACAAAAAAACCAAAGCTAGTCCAGATTCTTGACCTAAAACCTGATTTAATCGTTGCCAACAAAGAGGAAAATAACCGTACAGATATTGAGGCACTTGCAGAACATATTCCCGTTTGGGTAAGTGATATTTCGACTCTAGCAGAAAATAACGCGATGATTCTGGGATTAGGAAGGCTGACAAACACCGTCAAAATGGCCCAAAACCTAGTCTCAAAAATTGAAGAAAAGCAAAACCAAATTCCGAAGCGCAAGCCCAAAACAGCACTTTATCTCATTTGGCGTAAACCTTATATGGGTGTTGGTGGAGATACCTTTATCAGCGCGATGATGTGGCAGGCAGGTTATAAAAATGTCCTTTCGGAAGAGTCTCGTTACCCAATACTCACCGCAGCGCAGGTCAATGCACTTTCCCCTGAGGTAATTTTACTTTCTTCGGAGCCTTATCCATTTCGAGGTCGTCACATTGAAGAAATTCAGCAACTTTCACCAGATGCCACTGTTCGCCTGACAGATGGTGAACTGTTTTCGTGGTACGGAAGTAGAGTTGTAAAAGCATTAGAAGAGTTTGGGAGGAGTCTGTAAAAAGGCTCACTTTCGGTCGCGCATCCTGACGTAACTGCGTGTTCGTTTTTCCACCTTTTCTTCTGTACGATTAGGAGAAGAGGCATTAAGGTGCGAGGGTTTACTACCTTTACCTAGAAACACAAAAAGTCCAGAAATGAGGAAAGGTAACATTGGAATCTTGTAGCGTACTAATGTACCAAAGTTACTACTCATCACGCCAATCACAAAGCCAAAAAGTAACGTAAATAGTAGCGCGAATACTAGAAAATTATCCTGCCGAACGCGTCGGATTATCCCTAAAAAACCGCTTCGGAAAAGTAAACGCAGAACAATAAATGTAAGTACTAAATTCTCAAGGGCCGCCAAAAGCATAAAAGGATTAGTTGCCTCTAAAACCGTTGGCCGGAAAACAGCAATGAAAACGGCATTGGGTAAATACTGAATCGTTCCCGAAAACGTACCATCTAATTCGCCGATGTCGTATGAAGATCCCTCCTTACTTACGTATCGAATCCACTCTGCAGTTTGTTTTGCTTCGGCTCCAAAAGCATCTAGCTTTTGATTTATTTCTTGTCCATAACTTTGGATGAAAAACGGAGTAAGCCCTAAAAGAGCAACTAGCTGCAAGAGAATAAAGAAAAACTTCAATAACGGATTAGCAATACGACTCTGGTACTCAAGATAAACCCAAAAAAGTAACGCCGGTGCAAAAGCATAGATAATATAGCTTTTAATACGCAATACAATCAAGGCAGAAATAACCAGCCCTACTCCATTCCAAAAAAGCTTATCCCGTTTTATTACTCCAAAATAAAAATAGTAGAATACAAAACCTAATGCTCCAAAAGTGATCGAATCTTTGAGCAACCCCGAACCCCATAAAAAGGTAGAAGGAACAAAAAGAGTTGCAATCGCTAACTCGCGATAAAGAGAGGGATAGCGATCTGTTAAAGCGACGTACAAACTCCAAGAGCCTGCAAAGCCAAAGGAGGCAAAGAAAATTGCATTTACGGTGTAAGTTTTAAAGCTAAACAAAGAGGCAAGACCCGATAACCGTGAGATCGTGAAGCTGGGTGCATCGCCGAAGTACGTCAGGTATCGTGCCCATGGATAATGGGTTTGGATATAATCCTCACTACCAAAAATAATGTTTAATGCTGTCCAAATATCCTTACTGTTGATTTGTCTTCCGTCGGCGTAATAGAAGAAAGTGTCACCGCCACCATAATAAAACTGATAAATTAGCCCCAACAATATCGCTCCTATGACTTTAAAACTAAAAGCAGGAATAAAAAACGCTGCTCGCTGCGGTGATCTTATGCTCGCCCGTAAGCGAAAAACTATCGCATAGATAACCAGCAGATAGACTGGCGTCAAAAACAAATCTTGAAGATAAAGTATTTTCAAATCACCAAAATAATTTCCTCTTTCGCTGTTTTACCAAGGCAAAAAAGGGAGTTATAAGCTACATAAATAGACTCACTTCACCTGCCTCCTCACTAGGCTCCAGTTGCGCTACTAAAGTTGCCATTTCTTGAGCTGCTTTCTGGGTAGCTTCTGTCCCTCGACATAAAGGTAACCGCATTAACGGCTCGCATAACTCCAATACTGCCATGAGTTCCTTGAGTGGGATTGGATTACTTTCCATAAACGAGAAACGCATTAGGGGCAGCAAATTAAAGAATTGGGTTCGCCCTAGCTCGTAGTTACCCATTAGCAGGCTTTTTACCATATCCGACATAGCGCGTGGTACAGCATTAGAAATCACTGAAACAATACCGTCTCCCCCCATTGCCATAAACGGCAAGGTCATCGCGTCATCACCAGAAAGACAGTAAAAATCTTTGGGGGATTTTTCAATCACTTCCATCATCTGTGCGATGTCTCCGCTTGCCTCTTTTACTGCCACAATATTGGGATGCTCCACAAGGCGCAGTAAAGTATCTGTTTCAAGGTTTATCGAGGAACGCCCCTGGATATTGTAAAGCATTACGGGTAAGTCGGTTGCATCAGCTACCGCCGTAAAATGTTGATAAAGTCCTTCTTGCGTAGGCTTATTGTAATAGGGATTCACTACAAGCTGTGCATCCGCACCCGATTCAGCAGCAACTTTGGACGTTTCAATACAAGAGGCAGTATCATTCGATCCTGTACCATGAATAACTTGACACCGACCATTTACAATTTCTACGGAGCGATTTAAGATCTGATAATGTTCCTCAAACGATAACGTAGGGCTTTCTCCCGTTGTCCCAACAAATACAATCCCTGTGATTCCTCCGTTAATCTGGCGTTCAATTAACTTTTCAAATGCAGACCAATCAATCTGGTTTTCAGCAGTAAATGGTGTAACCAGTGCTGTGTATGTTCCTCTAAATTCCATAGTTTATTTTTTTTGTCAAAAGTACAAAAAAGCCAGCGTTCCTAAAACCTCAATTCAGATTTACATAACTTGGAGCCTCTAAACGTGTTAATACAACAGATTACAAAAAAAAACACACACATTATGCCGATATACCACAAACTGGGGCAAATACCCCAAAAACGCCACACACAATTTTGTCAGCCCAATGGCGAACTCTACAACGAGCAACTTTTCGGAACGATTGGTTTCGATGGAATGTCATCACTCTTATACCACATCCATCGTCCTACTCAGGTTAAGGAGGTAGGCAAGAGCTTGGATGTTAGCCCAAAGATTGCTGTTGAGAAAAATATTAAAGCACGCAACCTTATCAGCTTTAATGTACCGCCAGAAGATGATTTTCTGGATGCCCGCAACCTGCTATTAGTCAATAACGATGTGCATGTGGGCGTTGCTGCCCCACGTCAATCAATGAAGGACTATTTTTATAAAAATGCAGATGCTGATGAACTGCTTTTTATCCATGAGGGAAAAGGAATCTTGAAAACGTTAGTTGGAAATATCCCTTTTGAATATGGCGACTATCTGGTAATACCACGCGGTATGATCTACCAGATTGAGTTTGAAACAACACAAAATCGGATTTTATATGCGGAGTCTTTTCATCCGATTTATACGCCAAAGCGTTACCGTAACCATTTTGGACAATTACTGGAGCATTCTCCTTTTTGTGAACGTGACTACATTCTTCCCCGCGATCTCGAAACGCATGACGAAACAGGCGACTTTCTTTTAAAGGTCAAAAAACAGGGAATGCTACATCAACTCACCTACGCCTATCATCCTTTTGATGTCGTTGGCTGGGATGGCTACAACTTCCCTTACGGATTTTCAATTCATAATTTTGAACCCATCACGGGACGTATTCATCAACCACCACCCGTACATCAGACTTTTGGAACTTCTGCCTTCGTAGTTTGTTCTTTTTGTCCTCGTCTATACGATTATCATCCAGAGGCAATTCCTGCCCCGTACAACCACTCCAATATTGACTCAGATGAAGTTCTGTACTACGTGGATGGAGATTTCATGAGTCGAAATAATATTGATAAAGGTAATATCACCCTACATCCGGGTGGGATTCCGCATGGCCCACACCCTGGGGCATACGAGCGTAGTATTGGGCAAACGGTCACGGAAGAACTAGCTGTAATGATCGATACATTTCGTCCACTCATGCTGACGGAAGCTGCTTTTAAAATTGATGAAGGTTCTTACCACACATCTTGGCTGACGCACTAGACTAATACAGAAAAGAGCTATTTTTTCTTATGCTCTTTTTTGTATTTGTTTTTCTATAAAACAGCAAA
>CAZNAK010000117.1:0-4951 GCA_964570645.1 uncultured Cytophagales bacterium
ATTCAGTTGCGCTTGTTTAGCCAGTTCTGCCTCCAAAGTACGCGCCTCTTCCCGAATTACCCCTTCAATTTGTGCCAGTTTAACTTCCAACTCTTTCTCTGCTTCCGCCACCTGCAAAGCAAAGGTATTTTGGCGTGTGTCGGATTCTGTTTGCGCGATTTCCTGATTGATCTTCTCACTCTGGCGGACAAACTCCAAGCGGCGTTTTTCTGCCTCCACCCGAAGCGTTTGCTTGACTACCTCTTGCTGCGCCGAAACCAATAACTCTTCAATTCCTGAGTCGCTCAAACGAATATCCAAGACCTCTACATCATAAATTCGCATTCCGTTTTCTTCAAAAACACGTCCTGCACGTTTTCCTTCTTTGGACTTACCCAAAACAGCATCGCGGATCAGGTCGGTTCCTTTGGCATAAAAATCCATAATCGTATGTTTTTTGACTACGTTACGAATAAACGAGCGCATGTGATCGGTCAGGAACTTGACGTAGTTTTCGACATTAAACCACTTCTCGGGTTCGCTCTCAAAGTTAACTCGATAAGAGAGCGTAATCCCGACCTGCGTAAAGTCGGAAGATTCCGCCCTCACCAAATCTGAAATTCGGTTATGCAAAACGCGTAAATACACTGTTTTAAGGAGGTTTTCTTCCGTTTTTGGTGTACCCGTTGAAAGTGCCATCGCTTCGAGGGTCTCATCATACTCCAGCAAATGCGTATGCGGGCCAACGATTACCTTTCGCGTTCCTGTCTTGCTCACCACCAAAATTGCATAACCTGTCCAGAGGTTCACGGTCACCGCGCCGTCGTATTTAGTGTCCAGGGTCACCATTCTGGGCGGCTTGTAGGACTCTCCGCGTTCAAACTCCTCGCTGGCTGTTTCGGGAGAAGAAGCTTCTGCTCTTCGAGGCCTTTTTTGTTGTGCTGGAGTCGGCGACTCAGCCTGACTCTGATCCACGGTTTCGGCAGCGACATACTTTTGTTGTGGGCTTTGCGCAATTTCCTGTAGCGCACGATTGTATTCCAATGCCTCTTGGTTGCCGGGAAACCAAAGTTTCACGTGTTTAGGTTCCAGAATCCGACGAACCAACACAAATTCACGCGGGTCGGGTAGGAACATGGCGGGACCTTGTTGGAGCGATACTTTTCCCGTTTTTCGATTGAGGTAATACCGCCCTTCGCCTGCGGGGATGGCAACAGCAAAATGCTTTTCCCGTTTTCCGTACTTGATGATGGCGTGTTCGGGGCGGGGATAGTAAATCATTTGTTCTTTACCCGTAATAAACAGTTCATCGCCTTCTTTGAAGTTCTTTTTCCCTTCGGAATACGGCGCGATGACTTTGATGTACAAACCACTCATCTCATTGAGTTCGATAGCGCGGAACTTTCGTGATCCGCCTTTGTGGATAAACTCCTCGGTGGGTTCGGGAAAAACTACGGCGGGACCTTGGATAAAGCGTTTGTTTCCGTCCTCATCCAAAAGAATACAATATTCGAGGCGTTCCAGGGTGACCGCTTCGCGGACATACTCGCCTCTATGGTCACGAACGACCTCTACGCCCGTTGGAGGGATATAAAACGATACGGTATCGCCTTTGATAATCAGCGTTTTTCCCATCGTCAAATCAGGGGTTTCGTCGATGACCTCTTCGGGTTTTTCATCGTTTTTGGTCTTGATAACGGCTTTTTCCCAATTTTGGCGGGCTTCCTCTTCGTCATATACCCTGACGACCAAATATTGATTTGAACGAAGGTGATGCCCGCGCACTACCCGAACCATCTGCCCTGGCCAGAGTGCAAAGTTTTGCGGGCCAGGAATGTTGACCTTTCGCCCCACATTAAGCTCAGCAAGGCTGTTATTGGTGCCGTTTTTAGGTTGATCGACGTGCTTTGGTGGATTTTTGAGGATGATATACCAACCTTCGGGCGCGACCGTGAACCGTTCAATGGACTCATCGAGGGAACATCGAACAAAACGTTTTTCAGCATCACTAAAAATAACGGGCTTATCTGTATTGGCAAGGCTCGTTTTGTACGGCCCTACATACACGTTTATATTTCCTTTTGTCTGGTCGGAAATAAAGGCAAATTCGTTTGGCGCAAGTACCAGATCGCGCTCTCGGTTACTGTCTGACATAGTCTTTGTGTTTAATGTACACTAAGGTTTACGTATCTTCCGTGAAAAAGGTTGCTGTAAGCCTAAAAAACGTGAATTTATTTTGAAAAAACTTACTAGACATGCGGTCAAGTCAGACTTTCTGAAGCTGTTTTTACATAAGTTTTTCTGTACTTTTGGCTTATGAAAACAATCAACGAGTACTCATTTGCAGGTCGTCGTGCATTGGTACGTGCGGATTTCAACGTTCCACTAAATGCAGACTTTCAGATCACGGACGACACACGCTTACGGGCGACTTTACCTACGCTCAAAAAAATATTGAACGACGGCGGAAGTGCCGTTTTGATGTCTCATCTGGGCAGACCTAAGGGAGAGGCGAAAGAAAAGTTTTCGCTTCGCCATGTAGTAAATTACTTAGAGAGCGCACTTCAAACCAAGGTTCATTTTGCAGAAAACGGTGTGGGAGAGGAAGCCCAACAAAAGGCCGCTGCCCTTCCCATGGGGCAGGTGTTGCTGCTCGAAAACCTACGCTTTCATCAGGCTGAGAAAAAAGGGGAGCGCGCTTTTGCCCAACAGCTTGCTGCCTTAGGAGAGGTTTATGTTAACGATGCCTTCGGAACCGCCCATCGCGCACACGCTTCGGTGTCGGTAGTACCTGAGTTTTTTGACGATAAAGTAGCGGGTTTGGTACTTGCCCGTGAGCTTGAGAACGCCCAACGCGTCCTTGAACATCCCGACCGTCCCTTTGTCGCCATTATGGGAGGAGCAAAGATCTCGGACAAAATCCTAGTCATTGAAAAGCTCCTTGACCGTGTGGACGCGCTCCTGATTGGTGGGGGGATGGCATACACTTTCTTTAAAGCCCAGGGCGGGAACATCGGAAGTTCGCTCGTAGAAGAGGATAAACTCACGTTAGCCAAAGAACTCCTGACGCAAGCAGCCGCCAAAAACGTTAAACTTCTGCTGCCTACGGACTCTATCATTGCCGACAAATTTGACAACCAGGCTGCTCGTCGGACCGCCTTAAATACCGAAATTCCCGAAGGCTGGATGGGTTTAGATATCGGTGAAAAAGCAATCACTGACTTCTCGGAGGTTATTCAATCGGCAAAAACGATCCTTTGGAATGGGCCGATGGGCGTTTTTGAGCTATCCAACTTTGCTAAAGGAACACAGCACGTAGCCCGAGCCGTGGTAGAAGCTACGGCAAAAGGTGCGTTCTCTTTGATTGGCGGGGGTGACTCGGCGGCGGCGGTGAACCAGTTGGGCTTTGGGCAGCAGGTATCCTACGTCTCCACGGGCGGTGGCGCGTTGCTTGAATACATGGAAGGGAAAGTGCTTCCCGGGGTAGCGGCTTTGCAATAAGCTATCGGGACACATCTCGTGCTTTACTTAACTCCTACGTTGGTCTTCTGACGTGGGAGTTATTGATTTACATTCCTTGGTTTAGCCTCAAAGGTCACCCTCATGTACTCTTTGGTTCATACGATTACTTTCTCTCTCTCTCTCTGACGAAGCGTCGAGTTTTAGAACACTTGTTTGAAACTTGCAAGCCTAACTTACGATTAACTACACGTAGGTTTTGAAACCTAAAGTTCTGATGCTTTCCCGTAGTAAGTTTGGTTTATGCCAATTTAAAACGGTTCAAACAAACGTTTTATTCTGAGTAAATTTGATGATACCAAATTTTGTTCCGTGTTTTGCACCATTAAGAAAGGGGAATAGAGGTCTTCGGAACTCGCGAACTTTTTAAATTGAAACCATTTTTACAACCAAAAATCTGAATATCATCATGGAAGATTTAATCAAAAAATTTATTTACACAGGCGTAGGGCTCGTTTCGATGACAACTGATAAGTTTCGTGAAACGGTAGAGCAAATGGTAAGCGACGAAAAACTTTCGCGCGAAGAAGGTAAAGAAATCGTGGATAAGTTCTTCAAGACAACAGAAGAAAAGAAAGGCGAGTTCGAGACACAACTTAACGAGGTCATTGAGCGCGTCGTCAAGCAATTCAACTTTGCACCACGTACAGAAGTTGAGCGTTTAGAGGCACGCATTAAAGAACTTGAAGCGGAAAAGAAGAAATAAATCTCACTTTCAAAATTTTAAACACACGAAACATTAAACACAGAAAATTATGGAAACTTTAAAAAATCTTGTTTATAGCGGCGTAGGTCTAGTATCAATCACTACCGAAAGATTCCGCGAACTCGTTGAGCAACTCGTTGACGAGAAAAAACTCTCCCGCGAAGAAGGTAAGAAAATCATGGACGATTTTTTTAGCTCAACAGAAGACAAAAAAGAAGACTTTGAAAACCAAATGACAGGTTTGGTCGAAAAAGTAATGAAGACTTTCAATTTTGCTACTTCGTCAGACGTGACTACACTCGAAGAGCGTGTAAAAGCATTAGAAGCCGAGAAAGGTGCTGCTCCGACGACTAAGACAAAAACCACAACACGCAAAAAGACAAGCTCAACAACACGTAAGCCTGCTGCCAAAAAGACAACAGCAGCTACCAAAAAAGTTGAAGCCTAAGACTTATTTACTTTAAAAAATCCTTTTAACCAAAACAGTATCATGACAACGATCATTCAAGACGCAATTTACACAGGTATCGGTGCAGCATCTTTGTCTGCTGAACGCATCTCAAAATTCATGGACCAGCTTTCTGAGGATACAAAACTTGCAGAAGCGGAAGGCAAGAAAATTGTCGAGAAGTGGGAAAAGCAAGCCGATGAGCAACGCTCTGAGCTTGAAAATCAATTCCAAGACCTTAAAGCAAAAGTACAAGAGTCTGTCGATCAGTTCAATACCAAAGGTGTGAACATGACCGT
>CAZNAK010000117.1:4961-7102 GCA_964570645.1 uncultured Cytophagales bacterium
CGAAAAAATGGAAGCGGAAAACGCTTAAGCGACGTGTACATCCGAGCCACGGTTCGGATTGGTAGTGTGATGTGATATGAAAAACCTTCGTTCCTTTGGAATGAAGGTTTTTGTATTTTTTACCAATATTTTTGTTAAATCGCGCCGTAATGTAACATTTCCGCACGGTTTTAACGTTTACTCCTTAATCAATTAAAAAACTTTCTAACACAGCAGATGCTATGATTAAAATATTGCTTGCCGAAGATGATTCAAACCTAGGCCAGTTACTCCAAGACTTTTTACGCATGAAGGGCTATGAAGCTACCCTGTGCCGCGATGGACAAGAAGCCATTGATCAGTTTAGTGCCAACGAGCACGAGCTTTGCTTACTTGATGTAATGATGCCCGTAAAAGATGGTTTTACCGTAGCCGAGGAAATACGCCGCAAGGACTCTAACATGCCCATTATCTTTTTGACCGCCAAAACGCTCAAAGAGGATAAAATTCATGGCCTTGAAATTGGGGCAGATGACTACATTACTAAGCCTTTCAGCATGGACGAGCTACTGCTACGTATCAAAGCTGTTTTGCGCCGTACAGCTAGTCAAACAATCACGCCGCCGTTGCGTAAGTTCCAGATCGGAAAACTGTTTTTTGATTACGACGCACAGATTCTCAAAACGCCAGACGACGAGAAGCACCTTACCTCTAAAGAAACCGAGCTACTTCGGATGCTCTGTGAGCATAAAAATCGCACTTTGGAGCGTTCTAAGGCACTTCGTGAAATATGGTTCGATGATAACTATTTCAATGCACGAAGCATGGACGTTTACATCACGAAACTACGTAAATACCTAAAAGCCGACGAGAACCTCCGCATTATCAATGTGCATGGAACTGGGTTTAAGCTTGTAGAGCTAGCCTAAATTACTACTCAACGCTTTGAAACTAGACCTTTGCAGCTTATGTGAAGGTCTTTTTTTGCCTTTATTGAGTATAACACAAGAAAAATTTCTAGGCACTTAATACCAAAAAAATACTACGACATTGTTAAAAAAAACTCCCGAACGGTTTTCCAAACAAAAGTAACTTTTAAGCGGTATCTTTCGTGAAGTTATGCGATACGTACTCTTTTTATGGTTGCTTTGCGGCATTAGTCTGAATCTATCGGCTCAGCAAGATACTAGCCGTGTCCTTTCAAGAGGACAATTCTTTTCTTGGATCAAAACGAACCATCCGATGGCATTGCGGGCACAGTTGCTCTCAGAGGAAGCGCGCCAGCGTATCCGTGAGTCAAGGGGCGGTTTTGACCCTAAGTTGTTTGCCGATAACGATAACAAATATTACGAAAAAACCAACTATTTTGAAATTTTTCAAGGTGGTGTAAAAATACCTACATGGTGGGGAATTGAGGTCAAAGGGCAGTACGAACGCGCCAATGGTCAGTTTCTTAACAGTGAACGTAGTGTGCCCGACAACGGCTTAGGCTCTTTGGGAATATCCGTGCCGTTAGGAGCAGGGTTGTTTATTGATAAGCGGCGCGCCGAACTACGAAAAGCCCAAATTTTTGAACAATCCAATACCGCCGAACAAATCAATCAGCTTAACGACCTTTTCTTTGAAGGGACAAAAGCGTATGCGGAATGGACAAAGTTGTACTACCAGCGCGAGGTATTCCGACGAGCGGTGCGGCTTTCCACAGTACGTTTTGAGGGCCTAAAGCAAAGTTTTAAGTACGGCGATAAAGCCGCCATTGACACCCTTGAAGCACTCATTCAGTTACAAACACGCCAACTTGATTTGCAGGAAACAGACCTAAAGTTCCGAAATCAGACCTTGGAACTCAGTAACTTCCTCTGGGAAAACGAAGAGCCTGTTCAACTCATAGCGGCTTTTCGGCCCGAAGACCTTGATTCATTACTTGCCCCGATTCCTTTCACCCTGAACGAGTTCGAGGAGCGTATGGATACATGGCGAGAAACGCATCCACTGCTTCTTCAATATCGGTATAAACTCGCATCCTTGGATGTAGAACGTCGTCTGAAACAGGAGAAACTCAAACCTAAGTTTCGAGTCAACTACAACGTCTTGACCAGTAAAGGGTCATTTACAAGCACCGAAACGCTATCTTTGGCGGAAGGAAGCCGCAAATGGGGATT
>CAZNAK010000118.1:0-7102 GCA_964570645.1 uncultured Cytophagales bacterium
TGAATGATATACTTACGTGCTTCGGTGTTGATAATCACGTAATCCGATAGTGCCTCAACGTACAAGACTTCACTCAGTTTGAGTTTGATAATTTTGCTATCTGCCTTCACAAAAACTTCGTCTGTGGTATTTTCTACCGTAACGTTAGTTGCCTTCAGGTTAGTTTCCGCTTTTCCGACAGCCTTCAAGAAACGCGGATATTTTACAGGTTTGACCAGATAGTCCGTCACGCTATACTCAAAGGCTTCAACGGCGTAATTAGATCGAGAAGTGACAAGAATAATTTGTGGCAAATCATCCAGTGCCTTGAGTAATTCGATACCTGTCATTTCGGGCATTTCGACATCCAAAAATACAATATCAATTTCCTTAGACTTGAGTTCGTTAAAGGCCTCAAGGGCATTTTCGCACTCGGCGACGAGGTTCAAGCCGTCTGTTTTCTGTACATAATGCTTGACTACGTTACGTGAAAATTCATCATCATCAACGACTAAACAGTTCATGGTTTGTGGTTTTAATTATGGGTAAGCATTCGGCGCACGTATTTCCCGATAATATCAAATTCAAGATTGACGAGGTGTCCTGCTTTTAGTTGCTTAAAATTAGTGTGTTCGTAGGTGTAAGGAATGATCGCGACGCTAAGGCGTTCGGGTTCTGCATCCACGACGGTCAAACTTACGCCATTTATGGTTACGGAACCTTTTTCGACGACCAGATTACGCTGCTCAGGCGAGAATCGGAAATAATATCGCCAACTCCCATTATCTTCTACTACTTCGATACATTCTGCGGTCTGATCAACATGCCCCTGAACGATATGTCCGTCAAAGCGTCCGTTGGCAGGCATACAGCGTTCAAGGTTTACGAGAGTTCTTGTCTGCCACCGCCCTACATTGGTTTTTTGGAGCGTCTCGTGGATTGCGGTCACAGTATGTGTGCCCGCCCCTACTTCTGTGACCGTCAGGCAAACACCATCATGCGCGACACTCTGATCGACACGAAGTTCTTCTGAAAGAGATGAAGCGATCTGAATATGTAGATTTTCCTGCTCCTGACGCAGTGATTTGATTTCTCCTAAGGTCTCGATAATCCCCGTAAACATAGCTTTCTAACGGTTTTTGTTCTTTTTGCGTTTCTTTTTTCCCTTTTTGGTCGAGGACTCTTCAGGCGTAGTTACCGTTGCAGCGTTGGTTGGGTTGGGGTTTTCGCCGATGTACTCAAGCTGAACCTCCATACGCTGTTCTTTTGAATCAATATCCTGATTCACAATACGATAATTGTGTAAGGTCGTAGAGGAAAGATCCACTTTAATATCAGTAATGCGAGCCTCATCTGGCAGCACCTTTACGATGCCGTCGTAGTCGGCATAATAAATCATGTTAGTGTTTAGTCCACGAATATTAAATGCGCCTGGCTTGTCGGCTTGAATGCCTTTGAAAGCCACCCTTACCAAGTCCTCAACCTCCGTTCTAAACACAAAGGTAACTTCATTGTTTGCCGCTTCGGCCTCGGAGAGCAAAAACTCATTTTCGTGGATGTCGGTGCAATCTGATACATCAACGCGGAGGCTGTACGCACCTGAGTACATGGGAACGGTCTTTCTGACACTGCCCGTAGCAAATCGACTTGCTTTAGAGATGTCAATTCGGAACTCTTCGTTGGTATTCAAGATGAGTTCGCCGTTTTCGTCGTAATAGCGGACGGCTGCCACATGATAAGGTTTGTCACTATTGATAACCGCGATGGTCAAAGTTAACGCACCCTGGGCTTCTATTTTTGCACCTCGAATGTCCTTTTGGGCAAGGGAAGAAAAAAACGAAAAGAGGAAAAAAAATAAGAGATAGTACTTTCGTTTCATGGGCAGAATTGTCTTTTTCTAAGATTTAAGTGTAAATATCATTCCAAACTAAGTAAGAATCCCTAATTTTTCTTTGGCAGGGCAACTTCTTTTTTGTGTAAACCGTTTTGAAGTTGACTCATTAAAATCCCTATGCACAGCCAAGTAACCAAGCATGACATTGAAAGTAAGTATTATCAAATTTGGTCTGAAGGTTTGCTTCAGATGCGCACACTGTTTGGAGACAGCTCCTCAGAATATCAACACTTTTTAGACCTAGCGATTCGAGAACTTCTGGACTTTCGGGCACACTACCAAGAGGCACAGCAGGAAAATTGTGCCATCAATATGCACCATGCTCGTCACAAGATCCGCGTTACGCTTTCCTTCTTTGGAGGGGAGTTTTGGTGTGAACGACTCAAAAATAGTACTTTCGTAGAGCAGGAGATAGAGTTACTCCGGATGCACGAGTGGCTGCGGGCTTTGTCTTCTTTTCTCAAGACCGAACAAAAGAAAGATGCGTAATTATCTCCTAGTTTTACTTCTCCTCCTTCCGCTGGCAAATACCACAGCACAAAACGGGGGGCTACGAATCGCGAAACTTAAATACAACGGTGGAGGCGATTGGTATGCCAATAAGACCTCCCTACCTAATCTCATTGCGTTTTGTAACCAGAACCTTGGCATGCAGCTAGCCAAGGAAGAGGACATTATTGAGGTTGGATCGCCAGAGATTTTCTCGTACCCCTTTCTTCACATGACAGGGCATGGTAATGTGGCTTTTTCTGCCGAGGAAGCCGAAAACTTGCGGAATTACCTTATTGCAGTAGGGTTTTTACACATTGATGATAATTATGGGATGGATAAGTTTGTGCGTTTAGAGATGAAAAAGGTCTTTCCTGAACTTGAGTTTATTGAGTTACCCTTTGACCATGAAGTTTATTCCATCAAGTACAAGTTCGAGCAGGGACTTCCTAAGGTGCACGAACACGACGGTAAGCCCCCCAAAGGCTTCGGGTTGATCTACGAGGGACGCTTGGTGTGTTTTTACTCTTACGAAAGTGATTTAGGAAACGGCTGGGAAGATCAAAGTATTTATAACGACCCTCAAGAGGTGCGCGAAGCCGCCTTACAGATGGGAGCGAACTTAGTGCTTTATGCCTTTACCAACTTTCAGTGATGGTCTTATTTGCGTAAAAAAAGCCTAAACGTTTTGAAGGGAACGTCTAGGCTATTCGTCGTTTTTACAACAAGTCGTCAAGTTTATTTTACTCTACTTTATCCCCTTTATTCAGTTTCAATAACAGCGAAAACCGTAAGGTATCCGACAAAGGGTGGTTTTGTTGGTTAGGCACTAGGTAAGCAAAGTCAAAACCAAACATCTGATAGCGCAAACCCAAACCCAGCGTAAAGTAATTACGATCACCTTTCTCCTCTGCCTCTGCGTAATAACCTGCCCGCAAAGCAATGATGTCATTGTACCAATATTCGGCTCCAAAGGCGATAATAAATTCTTTCAGTTCTTCACTAGAACCGTCGGGTGCGTCGGCAAATGAGCCAAATACGCTTGAAAGCAAAGAGCGGTCGTATTTTTGCCCCGCAATTACATTACCGTCGTCATCTAATATAGGTGGCGTGGGAACGAGCATTTTGTTCAAGTCCAGTGCAAAGGTCAGCTTGTTGGCTTGATTAAACTTTAGGTCAAACGCGGAACCGATGCGGAGGTTAGCGGGAATATAGTCGCGCTGTTGTGGGTTAGTGTAGGATATTTTTGCACCAATATTTGAAATATTCGCTCCAAAGGACAAGTCTGCGTCCATGGTATTGAAGTTCAATGGCGTTTTGTAGTACAATGATAAATCTACGGCAAAGGTGTTTCCGGGCTTGAGGTCTTCGGCAGGACCGCCATTAGAGATACCACCTGCAAGGTTAGAATGGATAAAGCGCATTGTTCCGGCCATGGAAAACTTCTCCGAAAGCTTGAAGGAGTAGGTTCCGTCAAGGGCAAATTCGCGTGGGCGATAATCCTGAAGGGTATTTCCGAGCTGATCGGTAAACTGAATGCTTCCCATATCAAAATAACGTAAAGAAGCCGCTACTGCCTGACGCTCACTAATTTTCTTGTATGCCGACAGATACGAGAGCGACATATCGTTGACAAGGTTACTCAGCCAAGGTGAAAAAGAAACCGAAATGCCAAAGTCGTCGGGGGCATAGACAAGCTTGGCGGGATTCCAGTGTGTGGCGTTGGCATCGGCAGCGGTTGCCGCGCCCACATCCCCCATACCTGCGGCGCGCGCATCAGGAGAGATTAATAAAAACTGAACAGCCGTTGTGATAACACGGCGTGAAGAGTCTTGCCCAAGTACTGTACCACCTGGGTTCTGGGCGTATGTAGCACCGCTTAACCCCATAAGAAGGAGTAATGCAATGCCTCTAAAAAGCATTTTAACAGACATAAGTGTATGGTCTAAAGTGATCAAATTTCATTTAAGTACAGCCTCCTCGGTCGATAATCAGAACTTTCGTACACATTACAGATGTTGCGAAGCCGCATCAATGGATAAAATACTATTGTGTAAACTTATACCATGCAATCGCAAATTTGATCAAAGAAGGGGGATACTTTAATCACTTCCATGCAAAATTAGGAATTTCCGCCTTTACATCAAAAGTCCGATAACAGAAATATCGTCGCGCTGTTCCTCTCCATCCTGATGTTGGTCAAGGCGTTGCTCCAGTACGGTTTGTTGTTCGGCAGGGGTAAGCCCTTGGATCTGATCCAGCGTCTCCAGGAGTTGTACACTACCAAATTTTTTGTGCTCGGGCGAAGCCTGATCTACGTATCCGTCCGTAGTTAGGTACAACATATCACCCGCGTTCAAGGTAATATTATGCTGCTCAAATTTACGATGACTTTTTCTTGAACGCTTAATCCTTCCGCCAATAGTCTTATTTGTACCTCTAATCTCGTGCAGTTCCCCTTCATGGGTATAATACAACGGACGTTTTGCACCCGCAAAGCTGACGTTTGTTTTGCCCTCGTCCTCGGCAGGTTCTAGCATACAGAGTACCACGTCCATACCGTCGTCATTACCCGTAATTTTTTGCTTTAGGGCTTTACGCACACCCACGTGCAGATGAGCCAAGACCTCTACCAGAATTTCTTCATAGTCTTTTGTTTGATCCAGAATCTGATTTAAGAGCGTCGTACCGATCATGGACATAAAAGCACCCGGAACACCGTGTCCCGTACAATCTGCCATGGCAATATAGGTACGTGCCCCGTCTTTCTTGACCCAATAAAAGTCCCCTGAAACAAAGTCCTTTGGTCGGTAAATAATAAAATGACCCCTGAACATGGCTTCCATTTCCTCGGGTTCAGGCAAAATCACCTCTTGGATGTCTTGGGCATAACGCAAACTATCCGTAATCTGCTTATTGGTGCGCGCGATGTCTAAACGGGCTTCTTCGATAGCATTGTAGGCCTGTGCATTATCCAAAGCAATGATGATATAAGTGGCCAGCGTTTGAAGAACGCCGAGGTCGCTTTTGGTATAGGCATTTTTGCGACGACTCTGGACGGTCATTACCCCGATAGCCTCATCGTTCCGAATGAGCGGGAGGTAAATCAATGATTCTCGGTCTGCAATAAACTTACCGCTCTTATTTTCTGTGACGTACTGGCTGTGTTCGGCCATAAAGTCCGAGATAAAAATCGCTTTACGCTGCTCCATACAGAGTAAGGAAAGTCGATCTTTCGCGTTCATGCTGATAGAAGTAGCCGGTTGTTTCTCACCTTCCAAGATAAACTCTTTGAACTCGAGCTGTGTCTTGTCTTCGTTGATGAGCGCGATACCGAACATGGACGTATCCATCAGTTGCTGAAGATGCCGATATACCGTATCAATTACATGACTTTTGTGCAACGCTGCTGTAATAGAACGTCCTACCTGACTGAGCGACTGAATGTTATCTTTTGCTTGCGCCAACTCAAAGGTACGTTTTCGTACTTCTTCTTCTAGTTTAACGCGTTGCTTTTCAGCCATTTCAATGCGTTCTTGTTCCTGTTCCTGAACTTTCTCTCTGAGCAGGTTGATACGGTCGGCAAGGGCGGCAGAAAACAAAAGAGCTTGTAAAACGTCGCCAATCTCTTCAATTTGCCATAAAATATCGGTTTCCAGATCCCAGTTCAGGAATACGCCGAGCTGAATAAGGAGGGTACTAAAAATGTAAAAGCTATTCGCGACCAAGAAAAAATAAGCAGGGCGATAGCGACGAACAACAAAAATAATGTTGATGCCCAGGACGACTAAAATATTGATAAACGTAAGTATGTGGAAAACATACAAGTTCCAATAGTCGAGTAATGTTGTCAGAATAAAAAGGAGGTAAGCAATAGAAATTACCCAGAGAGCAATGCGCCATTTACGTGCATACGTAAGGAGGTTCAAAAACTTAGCTGTAAAAAACGTAAAGAAAATCCAGGCTAAAGCCCGCACGTTGTACATGCTCAGGGTATCCCACAAAGGGCTTTCGGGCCACAGAAACTCAAGGGCGTACCCCTCATGAATCATATGGAAAAAAGCCAAAAATGCGATAAAAAACGCGTAGAATACGTAACTCGTGTCACGGACAAAGAAAAATACAAACAGATTGTAGAGTGCTATCAGCAGTATAGCCCCCAAGAAAAAGCCCTGAAAGTAACGTGCCTGATTGTATTCAGCCTTTTGTATCTTGGCGGGAACGACAGAGAGGTTTTCGAGCGGACGAAAGAACCTCCGATTTTGAAAGTTGTAATTCGTCTCAAATTCAATTTTAAGGAAGCAGTTTGAGGTTGACTTGGCCGGAACTTTAAAGGGTAAGTAAGGGATGCGTCCAAAGAATACGGGACGGTCCGAGACAGGCACCAACATCCCGTTTGTACTTTCGGCAAAAGGCTTCACGGGAGAATTTTGTGGGACGAAAAGTGTGGCTCGGTCAACATACTCGAGTTCGAGGTACAGCTTCTTATCTGCCATCTCGTTATTTTGAACCTCAAACTTGATCCAGTACGTCTTCTGGTCAGGGGCATAAAGGCTATCTTTTTCATACCCAACAAGTGCCACAAACTCGGCTCGACTCACTTCCTGTAACGACAGGGAGTCATCTGACTTTGCCAGTACGGCCGCGAAGCTTTTTAATGAGATTTCGTCCTCAACGGCATCCAGACGGAGTGTCTGCTGCCCATATAGTGTGTTGGCAACTAGCAGCAATAAGGTAATT
>CAZNAK010000119.1:0-7017 GCA_964570645.1 uncultured Cytophagales bacterium
TCTTCTTTTTTACAGATTTGATCCAAATGCAAAGCAATATCGCGAACTTGGATGCGGTTAAAGTCAAAAATCTGGCAACGCGAAAGAATCGTTGGTATGATCTTATGCTTTTCGGTAGTAGCTAAGATAAAAATGGCATAGCTCGGTGGCTCTTCTAGCGTTTTTAGAAAGGCATTAAATGCCTGATTAGAAAGCATATGTACCTCGTCGATGATATAAACTTTCCGGGATCCACTTTGCGGAGGGTATCGAACTTGATCGATTAGGTTTCGGATGTCTTCGACGGAGTTATTGGAGGCCGCATCAAGCTCGGTGATATTGAGCGAGTTGCCGTTGTTGAACGAGAGGCACGAAGCACACTCGTTACAAGCTTCGTAGTCCGAAGTGATGTTTTGACAGTTGATTGTTTTGGCAAGAATACGAGCAGAGGTCGTCTTCCCTACGCCACGCGGCCCACAAAATAAAAACGCCTGCGCCAGCTGATCTGATTTGATCGCGTTTTTGAGCGTACTCGTGATGTGTCCTTGTCCTACGACCGAATCAAACGTTCCGGGTCGATACTTCCTTGCTGAAACAACAAAATTTCCCATAGTCTGTCACGAAGATAACTAACCTAAGCGAAAAGCCAATATGTTACTTGTATTTCGACCAAAAAGCCTGAGTATTATCAGGTACTGATTTGGGGTGTCTTTTTTACCAAGCACATCTTTTATGCTCGTTATTGCCGAGAAACCAAATAAAACAGTCCAAAGAAATTAAACATTTAGAGAATATAATTGCGTTATTGGAAAACAGTAACACCGATCAAGTTAATGATAAAACCATACAACTCGTCTAAAAAGTAACGTGTCCCCGTGCTAGAAATCCAACACACCGCCCACCAAGAACGGCAAACCTACTTCGCTGAAGTGATCCTCCCGGTTCCCGTCCCGCGTTTGTTTACCTATCGCGTTCCGCATGAGCTTAACGAGTTTGTGGAGGCAGGGATGCGTGTGCTCGTGCCCTTTGGCGGTAACCGAGTCGTCACAGCCGTAATTTTTCGGGTTCATCAGCAGCCACCTGAAGGCTACGCAACCAAATATATCTTAGACCTGCTCGATGAGGAAGCTCTACTTTCTAAGCAGCACTTGAAATTTTGGAAGTGGATGTCAGACTATTATATGTGTGCCATCGGTGAGGTAATGAACGCAGCTCTTCCCTCGGGACTAAAGCTGAGCAGCCAAAGTAAAATCCAGCGTAACCCACTCTTCAGACTAGAAACAACCAAGCACAAGTTCAGCCAGTCAGAGTTTGTGGTACTCAAAGAACTCGAAAAAGCTGATACCTTAGATTACACACGCCTCGACAAGCTGCTCAAAGGCGAGAAAGTTTATACCGTCGTGAAGGCTTTGCTTCGCAAAGAAGCCATTTTACTTTTTGAGGAAGTCAAAGACAAATACAAGCCAAAGTACGTCAAGCGGATTCGGATTACAGGAAATAACACCTCACCAAAAGAGATCGAAGAGATACTCAAATCGCTGGAAAAGCAGCAGAAGCAGAGTCAGGTCTTGATGCGCTACCTCACCCTTTCTGGGGTGATGCAACGTCCCGAAGCCAACCACAAGGGCGTAGTGAAACAAGACCTTTTGCAATTAGACTCCGGCGAGGTCCTTTCCAATTCTTCCCTCAAAACGCTCATCAAAAACGGTTTTTTGGAGGAATTTCAGGAGATAAAACCCCGTTTCGAGCGTCAAAAGCCTTCGCCAACAAAGCTTATTGAGCTTTCTGATCGTCAGCAGAATGTAGTCAATCAAACGCTGGGGTACTTCCAATCGGGTAAGTCTGCGGTGCTATTACATGGCGTGACGGGTAGCGGTAAGACAGAGGTTTACATCCGCCTCATTCAGCACGCCCTACAAAGCGGAACACAGGTACTTTTTTTGTTGCCCGAAATCGCCCTCACGACACAAATTGTAGAACGTTTACAACGTGTTTTCGGGATCCAGTTGGGCGTGTATCATTCCCGGTTCTCGGATAACGAACGGGTGGAAATTTGGCAAGGTGTCGCCGAAAAGCAAATCAACTTTGTGGCGGGTGTGCGGTCTTCGATATTTCTGCCTTTCGATAATCTGGGACTCATTATCGTGGACGAAGAGCATGATAGTTCGTACAAGCAATATGACCCTGCTCCGCGATACAATGCTCGTGATCTGAGTTTGGTTTTAGGAAAGTTACAGAACACAAAAATCGTTTTGGGATCGGCTACGCCTTCGTTGGAAAGTTATTTTTTGGCGCAAAAAGGGACTTACGGACTTGTCGAGCTTTTGGAAAGGTTCAATGCCCGTCCGATGCCCAAAATTTTACCTGTGGACTTAAAACGCGCAAAAGAAAGTCGGAATATGAAGGCTGAGTTCGCTCCTGACCTCATCCAAGAAATAGAAATTGCCCTCTCGCGAGACGAGCAGGTAATTTTGTTTCAAAACCGAAGAGGGTACGCGCCTTTTTTGACCTGTCAGACTTGTGGCTGGATTCCTAAATGCCCAAACTGTTCGGTTAGTCTGACCTATCACATGGGAAGCCAAGAGGTACGTTGCCATTACTGTGGGCATCATTTAGAGTCGCCGCGCACGTGCCAAAGTTGTAGCAGCACCAAGATAAAAAGTATGAACTTCGGGACAGAAAAGCTGGAAGACGATCTCAAAATATTATTCCCCGAAGCCCGTATTGCGCGTATGGACAAGGATACAACCCGCTCAAGGACGGCTTATGAGCGTATTATCCGTGCTTTTGAGCAGTACGAAATTGATATTTTGGTTGGAACGCAGATGGTCAGTAAAGGGCTGGATTTTGAACGCGTGAACTTAGTGGGTGTCTTTGATGCGGATAGAATGTTGCATTTTCCCGATTTTCGAGCTTTTGAACGCTCTTTTCAGCTTATCACGCAGGTCAGCGGACGGGCAGGGCGGCATAGCAACGCAGGGAAAGTTTTGGTGCAGACCTATCAGCCCAAACAGCCGATTTTGCAACGTATCCAGCAGTACGACTACAAGGGGTTCTACGCAGAGGAGTTGCGTGAGCGAGAGAAAAACCTTTATCCGCCTTTTTCGAGACTCATAAAAATTACGACCAAGCACGAAGATCAAAAGCTATCCGAGCAAGCGGCTCGTGCGCTTTCAAGACCTTTAATCGAAAAGCTCGGCACAAAGCGCGTTTTGGGTCCCGAAGTACCCCTGATCGAACGCATCCGAAATCGGTATTTATTCGAGCTCATCATCAAGCTTGAGCGCGATGGGATCGATTTGGTCGCTGTCAAAAACTTTCTTCGCCAGATTATTGACGAGTTAAGTCAACGGAAAGAGTTCAGAAAGGTGAAGTTTGTCGTGGATGTGGATTTTGTGTAGTGCTTTTACAGGTGTTTTAGTGAAGCCTCCAAAAAAAACGTTTGGTTTTTTAATCACCCTCCGTTTCATTATAAAAAACCAAAAACGGTGAAGTCGCAGGCTTTACAGAGCAAGAGGTACTGAGTAAGTCTAAATCCGTTGTTTGTATCCTCACAAATGACTTCTAGAATGCCGTTATACGTACTGTAACGTCATAAACTTCAAGGGTAGCTCACCTCTCGCTCAGTTACAGCCTATCAAATCATCAATATGATAGGAACGCCTTGAATCCCTTTGCTTTTTTCGTAGCTTTGAGCCCACTATGAGCATCACATTAGTTCTTACGGTCTTGGCAGTTTACTTTGCAGGACTGCTACTGATTGCCCACTTTACTGCACGCGGTGGGACTACGAGTACCTTTTTTGTGGCCAACCGCAGCGCACCTTGGTATGTGGTCGCCTTCGGGATGATCGGCGCGTCGCTCTCTGGGGTTACGTTTATTTCGGTGCCAGGCTGGGTCGGTGATACGGGCTTCGGCTATATGCAAATGGTGTTGGGCTATCAGGTCGGCTACGCGATCATCGGGTTGGTTTTGTTGCCTTTGTACTACAAACTCAACCTTATCTCGATTTATCAGTACTTGGAACAACGTTTTGGTTTTTGGTCGTACAAAACGGGCGCAGCGTTCTTTTTGCTCTCAAGGACGATCGGTGCGGCGTTTCGTTTGTATTTGGTTGCCAGTGTATTGCAGGTATTTCTTTTTGATGAGCTAGGTTGGCGGTTTGAGTTTACGGTAGTGATCACCATTATCCTCATTTGGCTCTACACCTTTCGGGGAGGCATCCGCACGGTCATCTGGACGGATACCTTACAGACTACCTTCATGCTTTTAGCTGTCGGCACAACAATTTATCTCATCAGTAATGCCCTTGGCTGGGATTTCGAGATGCTCATTAGCAATGTTCAAGGAAGTGGCTACGCGAATACGTTTTTCTTTGATAACCCCGATAACGGAAATTATTTCTGGAAAAAGTTTTTGGGAGGTGCTGCCATTGCCCTCGTGATGACGGGGTTGGATCAGGATATGATGCAGAAAAATCTCACCTGTAAGACTCGGCAAGACGCACAAAAGAATATGTTCTGGTTTAGCCTCAGTCTGATTCCTGTGAACTTGATCTTCATGACATTAGGTGCCTTACTTTACATCTACGCAGCCAAAGAAGGCATTACGCGACCCGAAAAGTCCGATGAACTTTTCTCGCTTATTGTCAAAAACCACCTCAACACCTTTGCAGGGGTAACGTTTCTGCTAGGCGTAATGGCGGCGGCTTATTCCAGTGCCGACTCCGCGCTGACCTCCCTAACGACTTCTTACTGTGTGGACTTTTTGGGCTTTGCCAAGGAGAAAAAGGGGCGTGTCCGCAAACGCAAAATCCGAATTCAGGTGCACCTTGTTTTTTCGGTTGTTCTTGCCCTAATTATCATCATTTTTAATCAAATCAGTAACGAAAGTGTGATCGCGCAGATTTTTACGGTAGCAGGATACACCTACGGACCGCTGCTGGGGCTTTTTGCTTTCGGCCTCTTCACCAAAGCCGAAGTACGTGACCGCTTTGTGCCCGTGATTTGCATTTTATCGCCCTGCACTGCTTTTTTGTTGAATCTTTATTCCGAGCAGCTCTTCGACGGTTACACGTTTGGCTTTGAGTTGCTGATTGTAAACGGACTATTGACATTTTTAGGACTCGTATTGTTATGGCGAAAAAAACAAGTTTCTTAAAGACTATTCTACGGGCAGCTTACAGTGGTTGGGCAGCGTTTATGGCAGGTTTTTGGTTGGCGGTACTCGCTCCTTTTGGTATTTTTCCGCTCATCCCCGAAATCAAAGCACTCGAACGCCCCGCTTACCGAGTCGTTCGGCTTTGGGGACAGCTTGCCATGTGGACAGCAGGCTATTTTTACAAGATTGAAGGACGCGAAAACTTCAAAAAAGATGAAGCCTACGTGGTGATCGGCAACCACCGCTCACGCCTTGACATTTTGGTGCTTGCCGCTACGCTGCCCTACAAATTTAAAGTATTGGGAAAAGCCGAAGTACTTGCGATTCCTTTTATCGGCTTTGGCTTTCGCTATGTGGGGATTGCCGTAAAGCGAGAGTCCAAAGAGAGCCGTGCGGCCAGCCTCAGAGTACTCCGCAAAAAGGTGGATGAGGGGTGGAATATCCTCGTTTTTCCCGAAGGAACCTACACCGCACCCGGTGAAAAACTCTCCGAGTTCCGAAATGGCTCTTTCAGGATGGCTATTGAGACAAAAACACCGATTTTACCGATGGTCATCGAAGATACCTCGCGCCTTGTCCCTGACGGTACGTGGCAGATGTTCCCAGGAAAAGTACGCGTCAAATTCTTGCCTGCTGTCTCGGTAGAGGGCTATCAAAAAGGAGACGTAGCAAAGCTCCGCGATCAAGTACATCAGCTTATGGAGGCTGAACTCACTACCGACGCTTATGCCGTACTTCCGCCACAAGATATTTAGTTTCTTTCGTTATCTACGCAGGCGACAGGGCGCACGCTGGCTGCACTCGCCCTTTGTTTTTGCGTTTTATAGGGAGGTGATCTGGCAGCAAAAGAGTGGTAATTCTGGTCAGACCTTCGGTACAGACCAGAGGTATTTTGATAAAATCGAAGCCCTCCGAAAGAAACGCCTACAAGACAAGCGAGCTATTCAGGTCACGGACTTAGGCGCAGGTTCTCAAAAAATGAAAACAACCTCGCGGAGAATCGCCGATATTGCCAAGTATTCTTTATCCTCAACTCAAAAAGCACAGTTTTTTTATCGTGTGATCCAGTATTTCAATTCAAAAACGATTCTTGAACTGGGCACTTCGCTGGGAGTTACGACGGCGTACCTTCAGCTTGCCGCCTCCGAAGGAATAATTTATACGTTTGAAGGCTGCCCCAAAATCGCAGAAGAAGCTAAAGAGACCCTGCTAGCGGTCGGAGACCCTAGTAGTGGTTCAAACCCAGAAATCATTGTTGGTGATCTATCCAAAACCCTATCCGAAACCTTGAGTAAAATCTCAAGGATTGACTTTCTCCTCCTTGATGCCAACCATCGTTATCAACCCACATTGGACTATTTTGAGCTGTGTTTACCGAAATGCTATGAAGAAACGGTAGTCATCTTGGATGATATTTATTGGTCTCCTGACATGACAAAGGCTTGGCGAGAGCTGCAAAACCACCCAGCAGTGACGACGAGCATAGATATTTTTTCGGTTGGATTACTGTTTTTCCATCAAAAGCATCCCAAACAGGATTTTATCTTGAAGAATCATGGGATTTTCTGAGAAACTCGAAGGCTTTTCTTACCCAAGTCAAATTTAGATAAGACTATTTGATTCTGTATCTTTACTTCCATAAATCAGTTTTAAAAGATAATGCACATCACGACAAATAGATATATTAAACTTTTCACGGACTATGGCTTCAAAAAGCTCTTTGAGTTAGCTGAAATTGCATACTACTGTACATTTTTGATTTTGTTACTCCTATATCTTTGTTTGGTCTGCTTGATTTGTTTGTTCAAATAGAGTAAAAAGGCAAGCAAATCATAACAAATCACTTCGATTTGGTTTAGTCCATGCCTGAATACGGAT
>CAZNAK010000120.1:0-3306 GCA_964570645.1 uncultured Cytophagales bacterium
GACCACTAGAGAGCTTTTGTGGTCTTTATTTTGATCCATACATCTTCAAACGGTTTGACCCTTCAAACCCTCCCAGCGCATTGTTGAACGTCAAAAATATCGCTGGGGATCGTACAGCACATCATCCGATGGCCAACATCCTCCTTGATAAGTTTATTTTATGTTCTAAGCGATGCTAAAACAGGCAGGTGGGGTAAGGGCTGTTAAGTTCCAGCTTATTTGGGTCTGCAATCGCTCTTCGAGATGTTTCACCTCGAAGCCGTATCGTAGGATTTTCAATCCACTTTTAGCAGAAGTTATATCCGAGAGGTGCTACAATAGTAGCACAAAATTGCAAATTTTGAGCACCGGGAGTTAAGGTACTATGTTTTGAAAGTTAAAAAACACTAAATAGCCTACTAAGATGAAAAACATGAGGGCAGCTGCTAGTAACCTATTCTCCCCTTTTGCTTTAAATGTTCCTCTTTTGGCTTCGTCATATATAGTTAAAATAACTCCTGATAAAGTACAGATAAGCCCTGCTGACTTCCATGAAAGTATAGCAAGCTCGCTATCTCCACCATTACATAAAAGAGAAGAAGACCTGCAAAGATCAGAAGAGTACCAATTTTTGATGTAGGCATAGTTTTTATTTCTTTTGTGAGAAAAACTATTTAAAGCAAATGATTTAAATCCCATTAATGATACAGCCTGTCGTTCACCTGAAAAGTCATTACTTTCAATATATTCGGTTGCTTTAATCTTATCTACCAAGGCTTGTTGCTCTTCTTCGGATATCTCGTCTAACTTCCCTACAAACACTCTATATATTTCTGCTTGTATCTCTAGAAATTGTTTAAAATGGAGGCTTTCTGCAACTTCAGAAGCTATCTCTTTATAGTCAATCTTAGCATTTGAATTACTTTCATGTACGTAGTTATTCTGATATTCAATATCATTTAAACTACAAGAAGTTAATAATAATGTTAGTACAATGATTGAATTGAAAAGACATTACATTATTCTAGTTTGATTAACTTATGTTAAGTTAAATACAAGATAACTGAAATGCAAATAACATCATTATTTTTATAATTAAGCCCCATTTCGACGCCAGCATTAGCGAAGCGGTGCTTGTATCCTACCATAAAGGCGGACTGCCTATTTATAGCAAGATTCACAACCGTGAATCTCTACCTAAGGGTGAGATGTAAATAAGTAGTTTCACAGATACTTTGAGCCTTCACCACACCTGTATTCATCGCCCGTGCCACTTCAAAATCACCCAGATAACGACGGGAGAGCCAAACAAAGCGGTAACTGCATTGAGGGGAAGCCTGATGGAGGCACCTGGAACCTTCGCGATGGTATCACAAAGAAGCAGAAAGATAGCACCCATCAGCATGGCAGCAGGCTGAAGGGTACGGTGATCGTTCTGGTTGATGAGCATTCGGGCAACGTGAGGGACGGCAAGTCCTACAAAGCTGATTGGTCCCGCAAATGCCGTTACCGTTCCCGTCAGGAGTCCCGTTAGGAGTATGATTTGAAGGCGTGAATTTCGGATTGAGATACCCAGCGTCTGGGCATAACGTTCGCCGAGCAGCCAAGCGTTGAGGCTTTTACTTAGTGCAAGCGCACAGATCAGTCCTAGCGTTACTACTACGCCCATCCAAAGCAGTTTTGTGTAAGACAATCCTGATAAATCGCCCAAGCTCCAAAAAAGAAAGTTCTGTATTTGCTCCGCCGAACTAAAGTACTGACTAATGCTAACGAGCGCGAACGTCAAGTTTCCCAGCATGATACCAATCAATAAGATTCCGATACGGTCGCGCACGCGCAGGGCAACGACGGTGATAATTCCGAGCACCAAAAAGGCTCCCAGAATAGCCATCAGAAGCAGTGAGGCGGTTTCTAGCCCTAGATTTAGGCGTTGCACGTCCAACAAAACCCAAGTTGCTGCCCCTAAGCTGGCTCCTGCCGTAATGCCCAAAATAGACGGCGATGCCAGTGAATTACCGAAAAGTGTTTGCATTTGAAGCCCGCTTACGGATAAGGCTGCCCCTACTAAGCAGGCTGCAATCGCCTCGGGCAAACGAAGTTTGAAAAGAATCGTCTGATAGGTTGGATCGTTCAAAAATGCGGGAAACTCAGACCATGGGAACGCCACTGAACCCAAGAATACGTTGGCGCAGAAGCAAAGCAATAGTCCTAAAAATAATCCAAGAAATCGCATAATTCTTTACTCCTATGCTGGCCTTTCCCCCGTTGGGAAAGGAACCGCAATTATCTAGCCTGTAAGAAAATAAGCAGGAACGGAGCGTTAATTAGAGTAAGTTATGGTTCAGGGAAAAGTTCGTTCCAGTACAGAAGACTTTCTTCCGAGAGTGTGTCCGTTTCAGGCTTCGGAAAGGTTTTGAGAATATCAAAAAGAGACTCTATTTTGCCTTGCGTGGTGTAAAGTTTATTAACTACAATCATTCGTTGTCCATTCAAAAGGCAAGCTCCGACATTAAACTGCCCTTTTTCATAACGGATATCATAACCTAGTTCATCAAGCAGTATTTCAAGCTGTTTGAGGGCTTCTTTGGTGGTTCGGAGTGCCATAGGGAGTGCTTTTTAGATCTGTACAATTAACTATTCCTAAAACTCTTCCGTTCTTGTTAAAAGGCTTTAGTTTTTTTATAGCTTCAAATTACAGTATCTTGAGGTAACGTACGAGCGTGCAGAATGAAAAAAATCCCTGTAATCAGGTTGACTACAAGGATTTTTTAAGACTTGTTTTTGCGGTGTGGACGGGACTCGAACCCGCGACCCCCAGCGTGACAGGCTGGTATTCTAACCAACTGAACTACCACACCTACTGCCCGTTTGTCTAAAGGTGATGCAAAAGTACACCCTCCCTATGAGCTGTGCAAGTTATTTGAAAAAATATTTTTATAATTTTTCGGCAACCTTCAAAAGCAACAGTACACCCAGAACGGCCAATAGCATCCCATCAAAGCGATCCATAAATCCACCATGCCCGGGTAGCCCACGCCCTGAGTTCTTGACACGCAAACTCCGTTTCAGTTGTGACTCCACCAAGTCGCCGTAAACTCCCATCACCGAGACCGTTGCTGCCATAGCGACCCACATCAGCGGAGAAAGGCTAGCCGAAAAATAACTTACCGCATAGCCAATCCCCATAGAGAGCAGCAGGCCGCCCGCCAAGCCTTCCCAGGTTTTTTTGGGAGAGATCCTCGGGAAAAGTTTGGTACGTCCAAAGCTCCGACCAGCAAAATACCCCCCTATATCCGTAGCCCAAAGAAAAAACATAAAGGCCAACAC
>CAZNAK010000120.1:3316-6987 GCA_964570645.1 uncultured Cytophagales bacterium
GAAGTGATATTCTTTATCCTCCGTAATGGCGATTAAATGCAACAAGCCAAAAGGTAAAGCTACGTACAAAACGCCCAAAAATGTCAGCCCAAGGTCAGGAAAAGGGGTGCGAGAGGGAGTGTAAAGTTGTAGGATGTAAGCAAAAAGTGGAATTAACGTAAAGAGAAACCACCACTCAGCGATGTCAGGATTTTTTTGGCTCAAAAAAGCAAAAGTATAAAAACCAATCCCTGTTGTCAGTCCCAGAATGTGAAAGATACGATAGCCGCCATAAGAGAGCAGTTTATAAAACTCGCGCTGGGTAAGAAAACAGATTCCTGCAAAAAGCAAAAAGTAGCTCCAGTCGCTCCAATAAATGGCACCGATTACAAGTATCGCTCCGGGAATGCCTATTAAAATACGTTGCTGGAGTTCGGTGAGTTTATTCAGGGATGTCGTCAGGCGTTCGCGCATGGTCGTTCGAGTGATGATGTGTGGGTAGTGTCGGGCGGCGCATCCAAATAAAGTAAATTAATCCGCCACCAATGAGCGTCGAGATCAGGATCGTAGCTAAAGGTGGATATTCTGCGGAGTCTAGGTTTGTTTCAACCGTATTAAGCTGGTATAAATAAACCGCCGTCAGTGTGACGCTATTGTGGATAAAGTGTGCCAAAATAGGAATCCAGAGATTTCTTGTCCAATGATACAAGTATCCAAACCAAATCCCAAGGAGAAGACGGGTAAAGAAACCAAAAAACTGCATGTGAATGGCGCTAAATAAAATCGCACTGAGTAAAATGGCCACATGAACATTTCCGAAGATACCCC
Source organism: uncultured Cytophagales bacterium (assembly GCA_964570645.1). Taxonomy (GTDB): domain Bacteria; phylum Bacteroidota; class Bacteroidia; order Cytophagales; family Bernardetiaceae; genus DAISIL01. Next base: position 4,124 of record CAZNAK010000120.1, read on the forward strand.
GAAACTGATTTTGAAGCAATCCCCGAAAGAGCAACTCCTCCCCTACACCTGCCAATACGCCCATGACCAGAAGGGCGAATAAAAACTCTTTCGGAGACTCAAACTGTGTCAAAAATAAGGTCAACTCACGAGTAGCCTCTTCTTTTTCTCTCGCCCACTCCCCAAAGGCCCCACCAAGGGGTAGGCTTTCGTTCCAGACGGCTACTGTCTGTACAAGTGGCAACAAAAAGATACCCGCCAGAATCGTGAGTGGAATAAAAAGTGGTGTCACGGCGTGTCGCTCATGCAAGGCAACGGAGTCGTTTCGGCTGCGTTCATTGATCCAAAACAAGAGTGGAATTGCCGTAAAGGTCAAAAAATGGGGAATCGCTTGGTTCACAAATAACCAGAAGCGTCCATCAGGAAGTTCTTGGATTAGCTTAAGGGCGCGCGCTCCCTGGGCAGGATCAATCTCTAAGATTGATAATACACCAAAAAATGTCAGGGCAAGGGTTCCCAGAAACGTACAGATCGTCGCCAGTAGCAGTTGCAATAAGTTGGAGGTTAGGCGCACGCGTGTGGTAGCGGAAGACATCGAAATTGCTCAGGTTAGGCTATGATCTATTTGAAAAACTTTCAATATACGGACTTTTTCTTGAAGTCAAATGGTATTTGTCTAATAAGACATAGTATTTATCGAGGAACTTTATATAAAGGGGCATTTCGAGTGAATTTTTGTTTGAAGCCCTACTTTTCCATTTTTTCTTCTAAAAATACGTTTTAAACCGCATAAAGATGTAATATTTTGTCGTTTTGAGGGATTCAAACATCCGTTAGATTGCTGTAAATCAAACAAATAGTCGTGTAGATTTTGCGCTACGCCCTACATTTGCACCCCGCAACCAAACGATAGATTGTTATGAAGCGATTTGATTTATTGATTCCTTTCGCGGTGTTGCTCTTAGGCATTTCTGCCTTTGGCTTCGTTTCCCGAACAGAAGGGGAGCTTTCGCGAACCGTAATGTTGCACACAATTACTGACACGACAAAACTACTACATAACCCGATTCCTGACTACATCATCACTGAGTATGGTGATAGCGTGTGGTCAGATTATGATTGGGGGGATCTCATTGTGCGTATCAAACGCCGTGAGCACTTTATGCCAAAGCCCTACCGTTGTGCTGCTGGTGCGTTAACCATCGGCTACGGACATACGGTAAAACCTGAGGACCGTGCGTTTATTCAGAGCCTTCCACCCGAGGGACTTACCGAGGCGCAGGCCGACTCCATTCTCCGTAAAGACCTTGCGTACAGCAAGTGGTTTGTAGAGGAGTTTTTGGGAGAGCTAGAGGGAACACAAAAAATTGCACTGACTAACTTCTGCTATGCCTTCGGTACGACCAAGTTACACAAAAGCCGCCTGTTCAAGAAGATTAAATCTGGGCAAACGGTAGAGGAAGAGTTCGCCAAATGGATACACATTAACGGCAAGCCGAACTCGTACTTAGCAAGGGAGCGCACCTTCGAGTGGGCATTGTATGTTCTCGGAAAAGAAGCCGATGATTCTTTTGCCTTGGCAAGATAAATCTAACTACATTAACAAGCCCCAATATCAGGGAACTCAATATGCTTTGAGTTCCCTATTTTTTTGCAAAAGGCAGACTAACGTTCCGCGTCCTCCTCTTCTCTTTCTTCCCCTCGACTGCGGCGGAAGGCTTCCTGTAAGTCATTGACGATAATTTTGCTAAGTTGAGAAGCCAAAAAGGACACCAGTAAGAAGATTCCTGCGATGGTGAGCAGCGATAAAATACGCCCTACTTGTCCCATCTGCCAAAAATCATACACCAAAAACTTAGCTAGGGTGAAAAATAAAGCGGCCAGCGAAGCAAAGCGTAACTGCTGGAGGTTCAGGCGGAACCCTAGGGCGAAGTAGAGTAACCCCATCATTAGCCAGACCACAATTTGTCCAAAGCGGAAACGAGAGTCTTGCGCCTCAGGACCCAGCGTCGAGTTACCCAAAATCATTTTGAATACTTCGTAGTACTCAATACTGACTTGCAGGAAGACAATAAAACAGGTCAGATAGATGAGGATTTCAAAGTTCGCCCCTTTCTTTCCTGACTTTTTTAGAGTCACTCGGCAGGCAAGCACCAAACCCGATATGATTGCCACCAAGTTGATGTAATGCAGCATAAAGTTTTGAAGCGCATTCGGATCAGGGCGCATGAGGTTTCGCGCCGCAAGCCCTAGTCCTTTGACATATTGGTACCGCAGGTCGTCGATGGCATAAACGACCAAGCCGAAGTAGGATAAAATTACAAGCCCAAAAACGGCAAGAATAGTTCGTTCGATATGGGGAAGACCAAGGTGCTTTCGGGTTGTCCAGAGAATGCCTATAAAGACAAGATGCCACAGGTTAACCAAAATATTACGCAGGTTATTGCTGCCGTTGTAATTGTACTCGCCGTGGCCGAGAAGTTCGAGATTAACGATAAAGAAAAGTGTCGCAAAGAACAGCACGACCAGCGCATCCCGGTAAACATCGGCGCGAAAGAGTGAAAACGGCTCACGCGGCGGACGACGTAGTAAAACGATCCATATCAAAAACATCCCCAGTAGCTGAACGATGGCCGTCATTACGGCACGGTTGAAGACAAAACGTACCGAAAAATGCGTGTAGGAAGAAATCCATTGAAAGCCCATTGCCACCAAGGAAAGAATAAAGACAAATACCGAAAGCGACTTAACGACGTTGAGCTTAACAAAAATCCCGATGTAGGTTAATGCGACGGCCTCGATGACCCATACTGTCATCAGCAAATGAGTGTCGCGCCCCTCAAAAAATAGCGGAACACTAACCGTAGCAGAAATGACCGAGAGGA
>CAZNAK010000121.1:0-221 GCA_964570645.1 uncultured Cytophagales bacterium
GAAGTCTCCCCTTTCATCCGCGAGAGCTTAGTAGCTGTAAAACTTAACGGCAAGTGGGGCTATGTGAATGAGAAGAATGAAACCGTTATTCCTTTCATCTACGAAGAAGTAACGGACTTTAAAAGAGGGCTGGCACAGGTCAAAAACCAAGGCTTGTGGTATTACATCAACAAGAAGAACCAGTGAGTCATGCCACCGCTCGATCCGTATTGGAAGGAATA
>CAZNAK010000121.1:231-6943 GCA_964570645.1 uncultured Cytophagales bacterium
GAAGAATGCTTACAGTCTGAGAATAAAGCCGCCATCAAAGCCACCGCCACTCATTTGGCCGAACGCGCCCGCTATGAAACCGATGAGGTGTTAAAAGCCAAGCATCAGAAGCAGTCGGAGGCGTTGTATAAAAGAGTAGAAGGTATATGATCTCGGTAGTGGTCTCTCTGGAAGCCCTCTAAAATTAACAAAATGGTAGAGTAAAACTAATCCCCCCTACAAAAAGCACTACCCAAAAACAGCACATTACACGCTGGTCTTGCTTCTTTTCGGACTTACGGTTTAAAATAAGTTATCAAAAACTTCGTAGTTTAGGGAAATAAAACAAACCCACAAACACTCGCATGAAAAACTCCCCCTACGGAAGCTGGAAGTCGAAGATTACCACTGAAATGGTCGCTCAGGCGGGCGTAAGTTATCAAGAGATTTTGCTAGATGATAACACCCCCTACTGGGTCGCGATGCTGCCCGACCAAAATGCGACCTATGCTATTTTTGGTCTTGACAAATCAGGCAACAAAAAAAGCAGACTGCCCTCAGGGTTTAGCGCACGCAGCTTGGTATATAGCTACGGAGGCGGAAGCGCAACCGTACACAAAGGCACCTTTTTCTTTACCAATTATTCTACGCTCTACGCCCAAACCAACGACCAACGCATCTATCGACTTCGGGAAGGCTTTCAGCCTCAGCCTATTACGCCACTCGTTAATCAATGCTTTGGGGATCTTACTTATCACGAAGCTTCGGGGCACGTGGTGGCCGTGTGTCAGGATTATACCACCAACAGCGAGGGCGATTTGAGCATCGTTGCCATCGACGAGGAAGGCAAACGCGAACAACTTACCTTGGTCTCGGGGGTAGATTATTGCTCATCGCCTGCAATTAGTCCCGACGGCAAATGGCTGGCGTGGCTAGAATGGCAAAAACCGCACATGCCCTGGGATGTCAATACACTCTGGGTAGCGGAATTAAATGCAGACGGAAGCTTGGTAGAGAACTCCAAACGCTGTCTGAGCCAAACGAAAGAAGAGGCTTCCTTTCAGCCCCTTTGGAGCAAAGACAGCGAGCAACTGTTTTACGTCTGCGACAGAACCAACTGTTGGATTCCGTGTGCTTACAACCTGAGAGAGAAAACGACTAAGACACTTTCCGACCAACTCCCCGCTCAGGCGGAATTTGGTGGCCCGCAGTGGAGTCTCGGGATCTCACTTTATGACAATATTAATAAGCATAAACTCGTCTGCGCTTTCACAAAACACGGAAAATGGTATTTGGGCGAAATCAATACAAAAAAAGAAAGCTTCAAAGAGCTGCCGATTGACTTTGAGGGAGAAGAGATTTCAGATATTAGCCACGTAAAATGCGATGGGGAAAATGTGTATTTCTTCGGTGGCGGCCCGCTGCTTCCCTCCGGACTTTTTACGTATAACCTGAAAGAAAAAACGACAGTACGGCTAGACGGAGAAGACGCTGCTTTAGGAGAAAAATACCTCTCCCAACCTGAGCCACTAACCGTAAACGAAGGCGAACTAAGTGAGTGCTATGCGTTTTATTATCCTCTTACAAACCCTGACTACCAAGCACCCGAGTCCGAAAAGCCACCTTTGCTCATCAAAACACACGGCGGGCCAACAGCAATGACCACCACGACCCTCAACGAAGAAATCCAATACTTTACAAGTCGAGGGTTTGCCGTAGTCGATATTAACTATCGCGGAAGCACAGGCTACGGACGGAAATTCCGCCTTTCTTTGTACAAAGAGTGGGGTGTCTTCGATAGGGATGACTGTGTACACACGGCGGTTCAGCTTTCGGAAGCAGGAAAAATTGACATCAACCGCTGCGTAGCACGGGGCGTGAGTGCAGGAGGGTATCTAACCGTCGTACAGGCGACCTACACCACCATTCTGGCGGCAGGATGCAGCTACTCAGGGATCACGAACATGGTTTTACTCTACGAGGGTACACATAAGTTTGAAAAATATTATATTATCGAGTTGCTCGGCACAACCGATGAGCCTACGGACTTTGAGGAATCGTACTACAACCACATAAACACGTACAAATTGCGCTCTCTCTACTACGTAGCGGGAATTTCGACGACACCAATGATATTTGTACAGGGGGCGGGAGATAAAATTGTACCACCAGACCAAACCGAGGTCATGGTCAGAAAGCTCGACCAACAGGGCATTCCCGTTTACGAGATGCTCTTTCAGGATGAACAGCACGGCCTTAGAAAAGGAAAAAATATTATTGAAGCTATGGAAGCAGAATATTATTTTTACGCCCAAATACTAGGTTTTACGCCCGCAGACGAGCTACCTAGAATTGACATAAAAAACTGGAATAACTAATTAAAACAATGAATAAACCCACTCCTTCAATTTCTGCAAGGCAGATTCAGGCACTTGACAAAAATACGCAAATCGACTTTCTGACTACTTGTCTGGCAAGTCTTCCTGGTCACTACTTTGACTCCGAAGAGACGAGTAACGTGGTGCAAATAATACTAAAAGAGTTCAAGGAAAACCACGAACTCACCTCAGAAGATAAAATTGATCAAATAATGGCCTCGGCCCTCGAACAGCAAAAAAAGCACTCTCCAGACGAACCACAAGTAAAGGCTAGAGATAATGGAAATGTAGATACTTCTGCCTTTGAGCATTGGATACCCGTTCATGTGACCAAAGCGATAAAGGCTGCGCTGGCACTGGACGTAAAAGCATTTTTGGAAGAATTTTCGCAAGCACACAAATGTAGGGGCTTTGCGGTCTCGGATGGCGAGCCTGCCGGATGGGTCGGCGGACAAGTAAATGGTGAAATTGAGTCTGGCAATGCACGGATTCAACGTGCTTTTGAGGGCGTCAGATAAATCAACGGACTACGCTCCCAAGACCTCTCTTGACCACTTAATCTTCAAACTCATACGCGCCAATATCAGGAAATGCGTCACGTGGATTTCCGATAAGATCAAACGGCAGATTGAGCGGAAGTCCCTGATCCTGGGCAGGTGAAAGTGTATCTAGGGAGTAATCGTAAAGAAAAGCGGCTTCAAACTTCGGATCGACATTAAGGAGGTTATCATTGAGATCAAAGATTCCAATTTGTTCTGTACGTAGGATGGAATTGGCAACCGAAAGGGTTGTCGTGCCCGCACCTTCGTCCGAAATAAAGATTTCCTCTTCCAAAGCTCCCCAAAGTATGGAGTTCCGCACCTCTACAAAAAGATCTTCCTCGAAGCGCACACCGCCAGTTTCAAACAGGTCAGTAAACAGAATCGAAGGATCCTGACGGATAAAATCAAAGGAAAAGTTGGCTAAAGTCACATGGTCTAGCTTATAAGTACCTCCTGCCAGGCCCGCAAAAGTCTGGTTCAGGCAGTTATTGATAAGAGAGTTTTTTAGCTCAATATCCGAACCGAAAGCCAGCACCCCTGCATCGGCCATGTTTTCGATGACAGCATGCTGGATGCTAACATCGGCGATGGTATCGTTGTCGGGCGTTCCTGCACGTATCCCCCAGAGCGCGTTTCGGATACGTGCATTTCGGATGTGTGACGGCTGACTTCCCACCGCCGTAACAATTCCGCCCCATTGCCCCGCCGCATCACGATAAATTTCCTCCTGCCGCACCCCTGTCAAAAGAACGGGGTCTTCAAACGAACCTTCAATGTTCAGCCGTCCTGCCACAATGATGAAGGCATTGGGATAGCCATAAATTTCTACACCTGCTTGAATCGTGAGCGTGCGGAGGGAATCAATAACAAGGTTATTAAGTAAAATGTAGGGCTGTTCGTTTGTCCAGACCTCGTCCTGACGGATGACGCGGTCGCGCAAGAGGATCGCATTGCGCCCCCAAGCATGAATGGGTAGCTGTTGGAACGTCTCGGTCGTTTCAACTTCCAGAAATTGCTCAATTAAAATCGGATCGTTCTGCGTTTGTCGATCAATTTGCGCCGTAATGAGTACCAAAATAGAGTCTTCGCCCAAAATCCGAATGCCTTCGGCGCGGTTGCCTGTTATGCCGTTTATGGTCAGTGAATAGGGTTCCCTCTCCGCCAATCGTATGGTGGCTTCGATAGCATTACGGTTAGGGTTCTTGACCCAAAGGCGGCGCACTGGGGTTTGTAGTTCATTGAAAACAGTGTCAAAAAATATGGTATCCGCCGAGAATCGTAGTGGCTCAAGATCTTCCTGAATCAGGATGTCTTCTTCGGGACGACAGGCAAAAAAAAGCAGTACCGAGAGTACCAGCAATAAATATCTCATCTAGTAGTCAGTTTCGTCTTCGCCCTCTGCCTCTGTTTCATAGACACGCTCCACAACGGGTACGCCGTGCTCACGACGCAGGGCATTTAAGTCTAGGGTCGTAGGTGTGATAATCACCTCAGGAAACTCTTCCTTGATTTGTTTCCAGACCGGATAAGCGTCCATACGCGTAAAGAAACGCCCGATTCGGACTTTGTAGTTGGGTTGTTCATAGTTTTTGTACGCTTCGGCTTCAATTTCTTGCGTACGCGAAAAAAGCTTGTAATCTTCGAGCACTTTTTCTGCCACTCTAGAGTCGCGCCCCGAGTGAAGCAGGATACAGTAGCCGGTTGCCTTCTCGATCAGGGTAATTTTTTCCGCCTTATCCACCAGTAAGGCATCAAAGTCCGCCTTTTCCGTATTTGTGGGTGGCTCAAGGACACGTTCAACGATCTCTGTTTCTTCCTTTTCAGCCGTTGCGCTGGGCATAGGCGGGGGAGTAAGCCGCACGCGATACTTTTCTAAACTTTCGCTGTACGTCGCTACGGGAGGCTTAGACGAAATGCAAGAGGGGAGCAATAAAGCCAGGGCAAGTAAAATAGATAGATAACGCATAACTTATTGGTTTAGTCGAAGAACCGCCATTGGAAGCCAAATTCAAACGAGCGAGGTTGGCCAAAGTAAAATGGAGTTTCAAAGTAGTTCTCCGAGAACGCACCTTGTAGCACATTGCTAATCTTCAGGAATAAAAATACACGATTTACCCGAAAATTCCAGAATAAATCAGCATAAACGTAGTTGGCAATCAGGTTTTGGTCTTGCAGATGAAACTGCTGAATGGCAGCATTATACTGGTTGCCTCGGAAGCGCGACTTCCAATGGATGTCTATGCCGAGTTGGGCGGGCATCACACCATTAAAAAGCTTTCGTTCGTAGTAAATCGACCAATTCAAGAAAAACTGAGGAATCCGAATCGTACTTCGATCAAAAGACTCCGAGAACATAAAGAACATCTTTGTCCGCCAGTATTTGTAACGTAACGTGCCACGAAATCCCAGGTTTGCCATCTGAAAGCCGATCGAGTCTTGGGCAGAAAGGGCATTTTGATCAAAAAAAACAAGCCGCTGAAAATTACGAAACCGCCCGAAGGGACTCACTGTAAAGCCCCAGAGAGAGTCTTTTTCGTGTCGATAGCTATAACTTGCCTCTACGTCGTCCAAAATGGTGTTTTTAAAATCGCGGTTATCCCAACGGTAATGATTCCCAAAACGTCGATCCTGCTCGGCAAGGCTTGGCGCATAGCTTGTCCGCTGGTAACGCGCCTCAAAATCACGAAACCGTAACCTGCCACCAAACTTATACCCTCCCGCAATCAAATATTCGGCAAAGCCCGCCACACTGCGCTGGGAGTCTAGGCGTAAGCGCAACTGCCCTCCTACAAAAAGTTCGCTCGGGAGGTCACGTTCTATCACCGTATCTTGCGGAATAGTATCTTGGAGGGAGGTGGTACTGTATTGATAGTTGCGGTATTTGGCATAGCCCCGAAGCTGAAAGTCCCCTGCACGCGCCTTGATTCCTCCAATATTTTCGAGGGTTCGGAACTGCGAGCGGTAACTGACCTGAGAGATTTCCGAAGGTGTATCGTAATAAAGCGTGTCGTAATACTGTGGGTTGGCGGTGTAGGCGTTGTCCCGGAAACGATTTGCTTCGCGTTCGAGTGAAAAACGATGAAAGACCGCAAAGTTTTTGGGTGCTAGTGCGTACTCGTGGTACAGATGAAGCCGCCGCCCGTCTTGTCGAATAGTTGCATCGGCAAGACGCTCGGTCAGGCTACCCTCAGAGGCAATGAAGAGGCTGTCCATGTTCTGGCGAGAAAGTTCCGTAGAAAAAAGTCCCCCTTGCTCAATGTTGTCGAACTGATAATAAAGGAAATGGGCGAACAGCTTGTAGCGTCGTCTAGGCGAAAAATACCGTGTAGCCGCCCCAAAGGTCTGATGCGTAAGGAGCACGTCGTTTCTCGAAAAGTTATCGCCTACCACACGGTTTGCGGCTTTTCGGTGATAAAAAAGCTCTACGTTCCACTCAGGGTTGATGTTTCTGGCAAATTCTACGATCAAATCCGTTTTGCCTTGCCCGCCTTGCACCAAGTACAAATTGGTGAACGGCGACTGCGAATTAAAGTACCGAACATCCTGAATGCCTACCTTGTAAGGGTCATAAACGGTAATCCCCCAGCGTGCCCCAATTTGCTCAGGCGTTTTGTAGTAGATGGGGTGCATCGCTGTCCCGATATTCCCTAAGTTTTGATATAAGTTTTCATTGCGCTGAACTTCGTTGTAGCGATACCTCGGATATAAGGTTGTGTCCAGCACCTGCCCAGAGTCTCCAAAGAAAAACAGGCCGCGCTCCCGCATGAAGTTAGTCGTCTTAAAATCATAGTAAGCCGCAGTAGAGTCCGCCGC
>CAZNAK010000122.1:0-6940 GCA_964570645.1 uncultured Cytophagales bacterium
CTCTTTGACTGAATGGTAATTAAGAAAAAGAACACTTCCCTCTCCTTTTGGGGAGCAGGGCTGTTAGATGCTCGTTTACTTAGGGGCTGTACCGCAGGTCTGAGCCTACCTAGAGGGCAGTCAGACCTCCGATACAGACTGCTTTTTTATGGAACCTAACAGTCCTACCTTTTGGGGAGGGATTAAGGGTGGGGCTTTGATAATCAACGCTTTAGTAAATTATTTGCGTGGAGGGTAACAAAATCACCTCGCTACGCCGTTGAACAACCCACAGCATATTTTTCAAGCACAAAAAAACCGCTGGTAAAACTATTTTTATCAGCGGTTTTATTCAAAGTCCATTGCCTGACGAACGACTTGTCCGTTGTTTGTGTCCTCACAAACGACTTCTAGACCCCTAACATCAAGCGCATTGGATCTTCAAGGTATTCTTTGATGCGATAGAGGAATGTCACAGACTCTTTCCCATCCACAGTGCGGTGGTCGTAAGAGAGTGCGACGTACATCACGGGACGAACGACAACCTCACCGTTCTCTACCCAGGCACGTTCTACGATATTGTGCATGCCCAAAATAGCAGATTGCGGCGGGTTAAGAATCGGCGTGGAGAGCATTGAACCAAAGATACCCCCGTTGGTGATACTAAATGTTCCGCCTGTCATCTCTGGAATGGTGAGTTTACCGTCACGCGCACGAATGGCGAGTCGTTTGATCTCTTTTTCGATGCCCGCAAAATCCAATTTTTCTGCATTCCGAATGACGGGAACAACCAACCCACGTGGACTAGAGACGGCGATGGAAACATCACAATAATCGTGATAGACAACTTCGCTTTTTTCCTCGTCAAGGTACGCGTTCACGCCTGGCACCTCTTGTAGGGCTTTGCAAACGGCTGCCGTAAAGAAAGACATAAAGCCTAGTCCAATTTCATGTTTCTCTTTGAACTGATCTTTGTATTTCTTACGGATATCCATAATCGGCTTCATATTGACCTCATTGAAGGTCGTCAGCATCGCCGTTTCGTTTTTGGCACTTACCAAACGCCGTGCGATGGTCTTACGAAGCGAAGTCATTCGCTCACGCCGCTCGTTGCGTCCCCCTTGCGGTTCAGGAGCTTTTTCTTTTGATTTTTTAGGAGCAGCAGATTTTTGTGCAGGCTTAGGCGCTTCTTTTTGTGCTTTTTCAGCATCTTCCTTCGTGATGCGCCCGTTCACGCCCGTACCTTTTATATTTTTTGGGTCAAGTCCTTTTTCTGCTATGATCTTTGCCGCCGCAGGGGAGGCGTGTCCCGTTGCGTAAGTTTCCTCAGAAGAGGAGCTTGAGCTAGCAGAAGTTGACGCTGAACCGCTGTCAGTAGCCTGAGGCGTGTCATCCGAACCTTCTGCGGGTGCGCCCTCTGTTTCTTCGATGAGGCAAACAAGGTCACCGACAGGTAGTACGTCGCCCTCTTCGGCGCGGTGACGTAAAGTTCCACTTGCCTCCGCAGGAAGCTCCATAGAAGCTTTATCGGATTCAAGTTCACAAACAGGCTCATCCATTTCGACATACTCGCCGTCTGCTACCAGCCATACGCCGATGGTTGCTTCCGTAACGGATTCTGCCGCTGCGGGGATACGCATTTCAACAACATTACCCGTAGCTTTTGACTCGGTAGAAGTTTGGCTTTTTGTTTCACTCTGAGACGAATCTGTTGTTTCTTGCTGCTCAGGCTCGGAGGATGCGGAAGAAGAGCTACTGCCGTTTGTGTTGATGCGCGCAATCAGGTCTCCAATCGCGAGTGTATCACCTGTTTGGGCCACGATTTCCAATGTTCCCGCAACCTCGGAGGGAACCTCAAAGGTAGTTTTATCGGACTCCAGCTCACAGATTTCTTCATCTTGTTCTACCTGTGCGCCACTTTCTTTGAACCACTCGCCAACGACGACTTCAGTGATGGACTCGCCAACGGTGGGGACTCTAATCTCTACGGTGCTCATATGGGGTTGAAATACTTTTTTGATTTATTGGCTGAAAGGTACTGATTCAAACGAAAATTTGAAAGCTTACCCCCTACTTTGTTTGCCTCACACCACAAGGGAGGGACTATGCTATCTTATTTTTGCAATCATTGACCTCAAACTATGCGTTTTTGCCCGTCATGCTTAAAAAAAGTCGTTACTCGGCCTCAAAAATATAGCGTAAGGCCGCTGCCGCTTGCTCGAAATCTCCAACAACCGCCTGCGCCCGTTGCATGACTTCCTTTAGGGCGTGTGCCGATGCGCTTTCCTCACGAATAACAATAAGCGGTGTATCGTTAGCTAGTGCAATGCCGACGTCCATCGCCGTGTTCCATTGCTTGTATTTCTCTCCAAAGTAGGCAATCACGACATCAGCGCGGTTCATCCAGACGCGAGTTCTGAGGTTATTAAACTGTGAAGCGGTCTCGTCTTTGAGCAGTGCATTGGCTTGTTTCCCAAGGACTTCTTCACCGATATTATCCGAACGGTCATGGTTTTCCATCGGAGAAACGAAATCAATGGGAAGGTCTTTGGTAAGCTCTCGAATTTGGTCGCGCCACGTCGAATGAATTTGTCCTGCCAGATAAACAGTAAGTCTCATAGGTGTTGTAGGTTTTTCTCAAAAATGTAAAATCAGTGAACATATCGCTTCAAAGCTCTGTTTCCCGATTCTCATACGAACTATATCTTTGTAAAATCATTAACAACTAAAAAAGAAGATTCTTCTATTAAATGTTGTTTAAAGTTCAGTTACAACCTCAAAGAATATGAATACCACCACAAAAGAATTTGCCGTTAGCCCAAATGGATATTATGGAAATTTCGGAGGTGCATTTGTTCCTGAAATGCTTCATCCTAACGTCGAGGAACTCCGTACCCGTTATCTTTCTATTATAGCCGAAGAGGAATTTCAAGCCGAATTTCAGGAGCTACTCCGCGACTACGTAGGCAGACCTAGTCCGCTGTATTTTGCCAAACGACTCTCCCAGAAATACAATACTAAAATTTATTTGAAGCGTGAAGACCTCAACCACACGGGAGCGCACAAGGTCAACAACACCATCGGGCAGATTTTGCTTGCCAAACGATTGGGGAAAAAGCGTATTATTGCCGAGACAGGTGCGGGACAACACGGCGTGGCCACAGCAACGGTCTGTGCGCTGATGGGTATTCCTTGCGTGGTGTATATGGGCGCACTTGACATCCAACGCCAGGCCCCGAACGTAGCTCGTATGAAAATGCTGGGGGCGACGGTCGTTCCTGCCACGAGTGGCAACCAGACGCTCAAAGATGCCACTAACGAGGCCATCCGCGATTGGATCAACAACCCCATGGATACGCATTATATCATCGGTTCGGTGGTTGGTCCGCATCCCTTCCCAGATATGGTAGCACGCTTTAATGCGGTTATTAGCGAAGAAATGAAAGTTCAGCTCGAAGAAAAGACAGGAAACCCAAACCCCGATGCAATTATTGCTTGTGTAGGCGGTGGAAGCAATGCGGCAGGGTCGTTTTTTCATTATCTCGAAGAAAAAAGCGTCCGTCTGATTGCCGCAGAAGCCGCAGGTTTGGGTGTGGACTCAGGGCACTCAGCAGCTACCAGCGCACTAGGGAAGCCGGGGATTATTCATGGGAGTAAAACGCTTCTGATGCAAGACGCTTTTGGACAAATCGAAGAGCCGTATTCGCTTTCGGCGGGTTTGGACTACCCCGGAGTGGGGCCGCTCCATGCACACTTGTTCGAGACAGGACGTGCTGAATTTATCAGCGTGACAGATGAGGAAGCCCTCCGTGCTACGAAAGAACTTTGTCTGCTCGAGGGCATCATCCCTGCCCTCGAAACGGCACACGCCTTTGCGTGCCTGGAAAAACTAACTTTTGAACCTACCGAAACGGTTGTTATTAACCTTTCGGGGCGTGGCGACAAAGATTTACAAACCTTTATGGACAATGGTTTGGCTGAGTGATGAGGCCTTTTTTAGTTTGTTTATCATTCTTATAGTCTTGCTTTTTTCTGTTTAAGTAATTAACTCTTCCAGCTAATTCTCCTTGTCCTAACGCGTAGCTCTCCCTTGCTTTCAAGTACCAGCGGAGAGCTTTGCCTTCGTAGGTCTCATGCTCGTAAATCCCCTACATCTATCAGTTGAAAGGTAGTATCCTCAAGCTGATTAAAGGCAAGATCAGTTTGATACGTTTTCCATTTGTGTTTGCATCAAAGATGACCGTTTTGTGAAGAGTTTTTACTGAGGCTTGTGCTCCCTTTTCCTTTTTAGTGAGGATGAACGCTTCCTGATTCAGATCTAGCGCGAACCCACCACTAATTTTCCATCCTTCAGGTAGTCTGTCTTCGAGTGGATAGTGTTTGAGAAGTTTTCCTCCTGCTTCAAACTCGCTCAGCCCGCCTTTAGTCAGTACCCAAACCTTGTTCTCCACTTCCATAATATTGGTAACAAACCGGTGGGGTAAACCATCACGGGTATCGTAATTCTTGAAATGCTTACCATCTTCTGGTGTATATTAGCGACAGGATATTTTTTGGGCAGTGGTAGTAGCGACAATCCAAAAAGCAGCGAAGGCAAGGAGTAGATTTTTCACAAATCCTTCGTTTTTAGGAAAAACAAGCGTTGAACTTCCTTTTTCAGATTGTCATCCTAAAGAAGGTTTAATCGGACGAAATTGCTTGGTGGGTGGGCGAAAGAAATACAGAGAAGTTCCTAAAGTGGAAGGGATTCTCATTGTAGGCGAAACCAAAATATAAGGGCTTTCGTTTTCTTGCATATGTCCGCTAGAGATTTTTATCATGGCATCGTAAAAGAAGCGCTCGAAAAGGAGGGTTGGAAAATTACGCATGACCCTTATTACATCCCACTCGGAAGAAGAAATGCTTTCATTGATTTAGCCGCGGAGGAGCATTTGATGAGCGCAGAAAAAGAAGGAAGCAAAATTGCAGTTGAAATCAAGAGTTTTTTGGGGAAATCTACCGTCAATCAGTTTCATAAGGCACTGGGGCAAGTCCTCGTTTATCAAGTTGCTTTAGAGCAAAAAGAAGCAGATCGAGAGTTTTGGTTAGCCATCCCGTTAGAGTTTTCGGAAATTCTCTTTGATGATGGTTTTTTCGAGAAAGTATTAGAAAAAAATCAGATCAAGGTGCTTATTTTTGACGAACACGAAAATCAGATTAGAGAATGGAAAGCGTTTTAGTACAGCGAAAAAAAATCGTTCGAGAGGTACTTAATCTAGTTAGCTCTTGGATGACAGGAGAAGAGGGAGTTCGCATTCAGCCTGTTTTTGACGATGAAAACGGGCATTATCTAGTTACTTCTGTTGGCTGGACAGCCCAACATAAGCGTGAACTCAATACCTTTATTTACATTGACGTTCGAGAGGACGGAAAAGTCTGGATTCATCATGATGGAACAGACTTGGTGCTTGCCGACTGGTTTATCGAACGGGGTATCCCAAGCACTGAAATTGTACTAGGTTTTCAATCTCCACGCCGCCGAAAGTTTATTTCTGATTTTGCTGTGGAGTAAGATGAGATACCACTCAAAGCTGCATAATTTTCAAATCTCCCAACGTACCGTACCTCCCTCAACCGTCAACTTCCTCTTTCCCTCTACCACCAACAAAGAACTCTCCTCACTAAGCTTCAAACCTTCGTAGGTCTCATGTCCGTAAAATGCTCGTAAATCCCCTATATCCATCAGTTGAAAGGTAGTATCCTCAAGCTGATTAAAGGCAAGATCAGCTTGATACGTTTTTCCATTTGAGGAGATGGTTGAATCCCGACAAAGCACATCAAAAAAACGTGGTTTGTTTTCAGGGATCTCTTCATAAACGTTTCGTGCTGTTTGGAGGAAAGATTTTGTGGCAATCCCGTACAAAGCCGCCACCAATGCCACAAAATAGCATTTACGCAGTTTTTGCTTTTCAGGATCATCGGGTAAGAAGCCACCCTCAAACAATACCGTTCGGATGTTCAGTTGCTGGAAGTTATCTCCGAAGGCACGCCGTTCAAACTCATCCGAGTAACGCGCAATTTTACTGGAGAGAAGCGTTTGTAAGTCCCTCATCAGTTGTCCTAAAAGCTGCATAGCTTCGTGGCGAGTCTCAGAGGTGGAAATTGCTTCATCAGATGGCGGGGCAAGAAACGCTAAAGCTGTCGCTGCGGGGGTATCGCCAACGGCATAATAACGGTTTTGGTCGTGGAGGTTAAATCCCCAATCAGGCTGAAAGTCTTTTGCCTGCTGCTTCAAAAACCGAGATTCGAGACAGGTTACGCGTTCAAAATCACGATTCATGTCAATGCCTTGTGCGGTCCTGCGCTGAAAACGAACTGCGCCATCAGGGTTGATGATCGGTAGAAAGCGAAGGTGAAGATTATCCAAAATTGCCCCTCGGATGTCGTTAAACTCCGTTTCTTCTTCATTCAAAAACTTCAATACATCCAAAATAGCAAGCGTTGCGGTAGGCTCATTACCGTGCATTTGTGTCCAAAGTAAAACGCTGGTTTCTCCTTCGCCGCGCTCGACCTGATATAGCGGACGACCCTCAAATGACTTTCCTTCCTCCGTTTTATCCTCGGGCAACATCTCCCAAACTGCTTCGGGCTGAAAGCGCATAACCTGCAAACGATGATCACAAAAGCTATCGTAGGCCTCAAAAAGTCGTTTAAGCATCTTCGTCGATCATTTCAATGTCGTGAATCAATACCTGACTGGCAATGCGCTGCCCCGTCGGAGTCATGGCTAGCCCGCCTTCGGCGGTTTCTTTGTAGCGTGATTCCATACTTTGCCCGATCTCCCCCATGGCGGCAACGCACTCATCCACAGGGATCACCGAATTTACGTCCGAAATCGCGATTTGTGCTGACGAGTTAGCAATCGCTGCCGCACTGGCATTCCTGACCACGCAGGGTACCTCAACCAAGCCTGCCACAGGGT
>CAZNAK010000123.1:0-644 GCA_964570645.1 uncultured Cytophagales bacterium
ATAATACACGATAAAGTTCAATACAACACCACTAAATACGTGCGTTCCATGGAATCCCGTGATAAAGAAGAAGAAATCTGCAAAAAGCTGTGGGCCGTATTGATTTTGTGCTAATGTAGCACCAATGTAACCATTTGCAGCTCCGTAGGCGGAGTCAACTTCACCACTAATAAAGTGAGACCATTCCCAGGCTTGACAGCCTAAGAATGTGATTCCACCCAGAAGTGTCCAGAGCATCCATTTCTCTACTTCCGCCTGTGAGTTACGGTGTCCTGCCTCTACGGCAAGTACCATCGTCACGGAACTCAGGATGAGAATAAATGTCATGATACCCACAAAAACTAGTGGGAGATGAACGCCGTGCAAGAAAGGTACGGCTGCATAGACCATCTCGGGCACCGGCCAGTAATCGGCGGAATACATAAACTCGTCGAAACTGCCCTCAAAGATTTGCTCACGGAAGCGCGCCACACCATAGGCGACCAAGAACGCCGAGAAAGTAAAGGCATCCGAGACTAAAAAGAACCACATCATTAATTTACCCCAACTCGCCTTTAGCGGTTGTGAGTTTTCACCGCCACTCCAAAGCTCTTGGGTGGTACTTGGGTTTGCTTGAACACTTGCTGTTGCCATAATGACTTGAG
>CAZNAK010000123.1:654-3122 GCA_964570645.1 uncultured Cytophagales bacterium
AGTAGGAAACAATTATTTCATAAACATAGATAAAGGACAAAAATAACAAATGTGAGGCGGAAATCACAGGATAGGAGGTGATTTTTATACTAAAGTCGCCAGTAAGTGATAGACTCTGAAACGGGATAAATACTTTTTAGGTCAAATAAAATCGGTTTTTGCCCCATCAGAGCCTTAAAATCAGCCTCACTAAGCCGTTTATACTCTTCATGGGAGACAGCCACAATGATTGCATCGTAGTCTTCAGCAGGCTCGGAGACCAGATCTAATCCATACTCTTGCCGAACCTCATGGATGTTCGCACGCGAGTCTGTCACCTCTACCTTTATTTTGAAACGCTCAATTTCCCGAATGAGTTCAATAATTTTTGAATTACGGATGTCTGAAACGTTTTCTTTAAAAGTGATTCCCATTATTAAAACTTTGGCATGACGCGGATTTTTATCGTGATCAAGGAGAACTTCCAAGAGCTTGGTGGCGACAAACCTTGGAATATCTTCGTTGATTCCGCGTCCACTCAGGATCATACGTGGTACAAAGCCAAGTTCTTGTGCCTTGTGAATCAGGTAGTATGGATCAACGCCAACGCAATGCCCCCCTACTAAGCCTGGAGTAAATTTCAGAAAATTCCATTTGGTTCCTGCTGCTTCTAGGACTGACTTCGTATCGATATCCAGTCGATCAAAGATCATTGCTAATTCATTCATTAGAGCAATATTGATATCGCGTTGCGTATTTTCGATAACTTTCGCTGCCTCAGCGACTTTTACACTTTTGGCTTTAAAGACTCCTGCTTCGATGATGTGATCGTAAATAGTCGCAATTTCATCAAGCGATTCCTCATCACATCCCGAAACCACTTTCAGAATCTGGGTCAATGTATGCTTCTTGTCCCCTGGGTTGATGCGTTCGGGGGAGTAACCAAACTTAAAATCTTTTTTGGCACGAAGCCCTGAATGTTGTTCAATAATCGGTACACAATCCTCTTCCGTACAGCCCGGGTAAACAGTGCTTTCAAACACCACGTAATCGCCCGCTTTTATTGCCTTACTAATGTTTTCAGAAGCCTTCAGTAGTGGTTTAAGGTTGGGAATACGATGTTTGTCAATATCCGTGGGTACGCCAATAATATGAAAATGCGCTTTGGCTAAGTCCTTAGGGTTAGCCGTAAACGTTATATCTGTGTTCTCGAAGGCGGTCGCATCAAGCTCGCGACTTGGGTCAATGTGGTTTTGCATCAGTTCAACGCGCTCAACATTGAGGTCAAAGCCGATGACTCGAAAATGTCGTGCAAAAGCTAAAGCAAGGGGCAGTCCGACGTAGCCCAAACCTGTAACTGAAATCGTTTTTTCTTTTTTGAGTAGTTCTGAATACAAAATGAGAGTTGCCTTGTTTATCTAGTCCGAAAATTACGTTTCCTATGCACGATTTACAACTTCTTAAAAAAGTACTGTCCCAACTTCAAGATGGATTTGCCTCCTTCCCCGATACACTGAACGCTGCTAACGCTCAGGAGGTAGATGATATCCTCCAAAAAACCGCAGAGCGTCTCCACGATAACTTCCCCTATCCACAGGTGGAGTATGCGGGACAAATGATCAAACCTCCTCATGCTGTTGCGCGGCTAGCATACATGCTGGCACTTTATATCAACCCAAACAATCACGCACTGGATGGCGGGCGTGCAAGCTCGGCAATGGAAAAAGAAACCGTAGCAGAGCTTGCTAAAATGGTTGGTTGGAAAGCGCACCTTGGGCACTTGACTAGTGGCGGAACGTTCGCTAATCTTGAGGCACTCTGGGTGGCCGGTCGGCTCCGTCCAAATAAAAAAGTGATCGCCTCAGAATTAGCGCACTATACACATGAGCGGATTTCGGCGGTCTTGGGACTGCCTTTTGAAAACGTGGGGGCAGATGAAAGTGGGCGAATGAACATAGATGCGCTTGTCTCCGAGCTTGAGACCGGGGAAGTAGGTACAGTGGTCGTCACCCTAGGAACTACGGGGGCAGGCGCGGTTGATCCTTTGGCGGATATTTTAGTACTGAGGGAAAAATATGACTTTCGTGTTCATGTAGATGCCGCCTATGGCGGGTATTTTGTTTTGTCGGATGCCCTTTCCGAGAATACGCAACGGCATTACCGTGCCCTTCATGAAGTAGATAGTCTCGTTATTGACCCTCACAAACACGGCTTACAACCTTATGGTTGTGGAAGTATCCTGTTTCGTGATCCTTCCGTAGGACAGCTTTATAAACATGACTCGCCCTATACGTATTTTTCGTCAGCGGACTTACATTTGGGTGAGATCAGTCTGGAATGCTCGCGTGCAGGGGCGGCGGCAGTAGCACTTTGGGCCACTCAGCAACTTTTCCCGATGGAGTACGGGGGGCGTTTTGCGCAGGAAGTTCTGAATCAGTGTTATCAGGCGGCGCAAGACCTCTACCAGCTACTTGCCTCCTTCCGGACGC
>CAZNAK010000123.1:3132-6930 GCA_964570645.1 uncultured Cytophagales bacterium
GCTACTTGCAGCAAGTAAGGGTTTTACGCCTCTATTTCGTCCCGAGCTGGATATTGTGGTTTGGATACCGAGGGGGGAGTCGTTTTCAGAAATTTCTGAGCGGTCGCGGCAAGTTTTTGAGGAAATGGCAGAGCGCGGCGTTCACCTAGCTTTATTTAATTATCCAAAACACCTATTACCTAAGCACTTGGAGTACTTAACAGCCGATTCGTCCTACCTTACTTGCTTACGCTCTTGTCTGATGAAGCCTGAGCACGCGGCATTTGTGGGGCGTATGGTCAAAGAGTTGGAGGAGGTCATCGCGATTTAGAAAAGCCTTTTCTATGACTTGTAAAAAGACAATGCTATCTTTCGTATCTCGTAATTCACTCAACTAACTATGCGTGCCCTTCCCATTGAAGAAATCAAACGTCTTTCGCCCGATGCGTTTCGTTTGAGCCAGAAGCATCCTTTAGTGTTAGTACTGGATAATATTCGTAGCCGAAATAATGTCGGGTCGGTCTTTCGTACCGCTGATGCCTTTGCGGTGGAGCGTGTGCTACTTTGTGGGATCACGCCAGTTCCTCCGCACCGCGATATTCACAAGACCGCGCTTGGCGCAGAGGAAGTGGTTAACTGGGAGCGTCATCCTGATACCGCTGGTGCGCTCCAAAATTTAAAAAGTGCAGGTTATCAGATTATTGCCCTTGAGCACACAGACAAAAGTTTGGCTATGCCTAACTTCCATCCTGAAAAGGGACAGAAGTATGCGCTAGTCTTCGGAAATGAGGTAAAAGGTGTTTCTGATAAAGCACTTTCCCATTGCGACCTAGCATTAGAAATCCCACAATTTGGTACAAAGCACTCACTTAACATAGGCGTAAGTGTCGGTATTGCGGTCTGGGATGTAGTGCGGAAAATGATATTCTGAGGCACTATTCTGCGAGATTATTTTGCATCCCAGATGGCGATCAGCCGCTCTAGTTGACGGCGGTATTCAAAATCTTCCCCCTCTTCTTTAATTCCGTACTTGAGCGCACGTCGGGCATAATCAATCGCCCCTGTATAGTCTTTGTTCAAAGCCAAAAGTTCTGCTTTGATCCAATAAGGACGAAAATGGTCTTTTTTGAACTTGAGCGCAGTATTTACCCAGTCAAGTGCCTGTTCTTTTGCCTCGTCGTCGTAGGGCGCGAGGTTTTCGGTGTAAAAGGCTGCGGCGCGCGCATAAACTTTCCATTCGCCATAGACCGACTCCGCGATGGCTTGTTCGATATTCCGTATGGCTTGCTGCCGGGTATCTGTTTCGAGCTTGAAAGTCACACAAACCTTTTCCCAGCGCAGCCGTATCTCCGCACTCGTTTCGGTAAGGTTGTTTAGTGTAAACGTCATCGTCTCCAAGAAGCCCTTGCAGCCTCTTTCCTCCTGAGCCTGAAAGCGTAAAACGATGTTCTCCGAGTTGAAGCTTTCGGTTCCCCACGAGGTTGTATCCGTGGTTAGAATAATATCCCAAGCGCGTTTTTTTCTCGGGATGGTAAACAACGCGTATCGCCCCGCGGGAAGCTTTTTGCCATTTAGCGTAACCTCCTCGGTGACGGAAAAAATGGTAGCTTCGTTGGCTCCTGTACGCCAAAGTCGTTCATAGGGAACGAGTTCTCCCCAAATATCCCCTTTCCGCCCGCGTACGCTGGGTCTTCCGTACTCAATGCGAACTTTGGTAAGACCGACGCGCTGGGTCGTTGTGGCTCGCGTGCTTGCGCGCGGGAGGTCTTGTGCTGCCACAGAAAGGGTGAAAAAGAAAAAACTACAAAAAAAATAGAGGCTAGGAAGCTGTGGTCTCATGGTCAGAGGTTGGCCGTTGGTGTCCGTACTTGCGGAACAAAAAGATAACCAGAATAGTGTTTAAAAGTACTACTGATAGTAAAATCCATTGCACCCTCCCGAAGTTAAAGCCTGTAGTGGCTTCACTTTCGGGTTCGAGTTCTTCGGGTTCTGGAAGGGTGTCAAGAGAAAGGCGGTATTTTTCTTCATAAATACCATCTACAATCAAGAAGTCAGAGAAGCTCAGCCCCCCCCGATATACCAATACCATCTCATCCTCACGGTTGGCGGGTAGCGAGTCAGAGATGGCTAGAGGCTCAAGATATTTTTTTTGAAACTCTAGCACGGGATTAGCTCCACTTTCAATCCAAAACTTTTCGTTTTTATCAATTTCCTGATGATAAATTCGTACGCGGCTTTGCAAACTATCCGAAACTTCAATGAGCCGTCCCGTCGAAAAGCTGGTTTTGTATCTTTGCTTGATGAGCAGGGCTTGTGTTGCCAGGTAGCGATACATCCTACGTTTAGCCTCATTTTCCAGAAACTGCCCGGCTTTTAGGTATGCCAAAGCGGCCAGTTCTCCTGTGCCTTTTGCCAGTAATAAGTCTCCTAGTATTTCGTAGGGAAGGCGTGAATTGGAATTCTTGGTACGTAAAATTCGCGTAAGACGTATGATAGTTCGGTCTAACTGCTGCTGTTGATTTTTTTTCCAATCGACCTTAATGAAATGATAGAAGTTAGAGAGCTGGCCAAGGGTACGCTTTTTTTTGAGGTCGTCAATACCAATTTCGCCTTGTAGCGGACGTTTGAGGTCTTCGATCGGAAATTGTATAGCAGCGTACTCAAATATTCGTTGCTCTAGCTGCGTGTCTGGCAGTGTATTTAGGGTGTCTAGCTCCACGGCTCTAAAGAATGTTTCGAGGGCGGCAGGAAAAGTTTCTTGTTCAAACTCTCGCCAGGCGCGCGCGTGCCAAACCGCTGCACTTTCAGGAAATCGTTCTTGGGCTTGCTGGAGTACTGCTTTGGCAGAGTCAGCTAAGTCAAGGCGATGTAAAATACTTTCTAGTTCCAGATAGATCGCTAAAGAATCAGGATTCTCCATGACCAGTACTTCGTATTGATCACGAAGCCATTCTTCATATTGCAGCGAATGACGAGGATAATAACCCAGTAAGACCTGCCGGATGGATGGATAAGGTAAGTTTAGCCCCTGCGAAAGTGCGGTTGTACTCATCAAACTATTTAGCAGTATGAACCACGCGAGTACGCATTTGTAGCTTAAACCGTTGTGAGTGTGGCTACTAAGCTTCGCCCACAGTACCCCCAAAGTTGAGCGGAAAGCTATTTGCTTCGTTTGGTTTTTTGATTTTACCATACTGTTTTTCGTAGCGTTCAACGTTTTCTTGCAAGGCATTAAGTAAACGTTTAGCGTGCTCAGGAGGAATAATTGCTCGGGTGCGAACCTCACCTTTATCTACTCCTGGCATGAGCTGAATGAAATCCAACACAAACTCTGTTTGCGAGTGAGCGATCATGGCCAAGTTGGAATAATGTCCACGTGCTACCTCAGGGGTCAGCTCAATACTAATCTTGTTTTCTTGTTTTTCAGAAGCCATAGGTATAATTATTCTTTTTACGAAGGTACAAAAGTTTACTCTTCTGGAATAATTTGAGGTGTTAAGGCAAGCGATCATCTTGCATTAAATATGAACGAATGTTAATAAAATTACTTCTCTACCTTGAGCACACTCAATGTAAGTTATGAACAAGTATTTTTTATTCATTTGCAACGTTTTATCATAACTTTACGTTACAGCGGCGCTAAGGAAATGAGATTAAATCAGATTTAATGGTAAAATACGGATATCAGTTGCTTAAGTCAGCATTTCGGTCATCCAGTGTTCACAATTTATTAACGCTTTATTTTGCTTTTCGTAGCAAACAATTTATCTTAGCACCCAAGTAGCAGTAAAAACTGTATATGTCTTAACTTTTTATTCC
>CAZNAK010000124.1:0-6914 GCA_964570645.1 uncultured Cytophagales bacterium
TTCAAATGCTGTTCCAAGTGAATTAAATTACTGATAATCAGAACTTTAATGATTTTGTCTATAATTTAATCGTTTCGTTTCCGAACAGATCTGTTCAAATACGGACAGTTTGTCCGCCTCCTAAGTTGGATGCGTTAAACTTTTATGCTATTTTACCTAGACCTGTTTTAGATTTCTGCGTACATTTGAACAGAAAACACACACACATTAAGATAGTTACAACTATGGCAAACTATGATTTGATCGTAATTGGTTCTGGCCCGGGTGGCTACGTCGCGGCGATTCGCGCTTCCCAGCTTGGTATGAAAGTCGGCGTAGTCGAGAAAGAGTCGCTAGGCGGTATTTGTTTGAATTGGGGGTGTATCCCGACCAAAGCTCTCCTGAAAAGCGCGCAAGTATTCGAGTATATCCAGCATGCCAACGATTACGGAATTAAAGTCGATAACGCCAGCGTAGATTTTGGTAATATGATCAAGCGCAGCCGTGGAGTCGCCAACGGGATGAGCAAAGGAATTGACTTTTTATTCCGCAAAAATAAAATTGATAAGCTTTTGGGCTTCGGTAAGCTGGTAGGAACGCAAAGTGTAGAGGTTACCGCAGAGGATGGGAGTAAAAGCACCCACAAGGCCAAAAATGTTATCATTGCTACGGGCGCACGCTCGCGGGAGTTACCCAACCTTCCTATTGACAACAAAAAGATTCTGGGATACCGGAAAGCGATGGTTTTAGAAAACCAGCCTAAGAAAATGGTCGTGGTTGGTTCAGGCGCGATCGGCGTGGAGTTCTCTTACCTCTACAATACCATTGGTACTGAGGTCACCGTTGTGGAGTATATGCCGCGCATCGTACCCAACGAAGATGCAGAGATTTCAAAGGCACTCGAAAAGCAGTTTAAAAAGTCTGGAATGAACATTATGACTAACTCGGAGGTGACAAGTGTAGATACCTCCGGAGAAGGCTGCAAGGTACACGTCAAAACTAAGAAAGGTGAGGAAGTCATTGAATGCGACGTGGTGCTTTCTGCCGTAGGTATCCAGACCAACCTTGAAGGTGTAGGGGTAGAGGAGCTAGGCATTAAAACAGAGCGCGGTCAGGTGATCGTAGATGAGTTTTACCAAACCAACGTACCGAACGTTTATGCTATCGGTGACATCACGAAAGGCCCCGCGCTAGCACACGTTGCCTCGGCGGAAGGAATTATTTGTGTAGAGAAAATGGCAGGACACAACCCAGAGCCGTTAGATTACCATAATCTCCCCGGTTGTACGTATTGTTCGCCCGAGGTCGCTTCAGTGGGCTACACCGAAGAGCAAGCCAAAGAAGCAGGCTACGAAGTTCGGGTAGGGAAATTCCCGTTCTCGGCCTCAGGAAAAGCAAGTGCGGCAGGAGCGAAAGAAGGTTTCGTAAAAGTTATCTTTGATAAAAAATACGGCGAGTGGCTTGGCGCGCACATGATCGGAGCAAACGTTACCGAAATGATCGCCGAAGTGGTCGTTGCTCGTAAGCTCGAAACGACAGGACACGAAATTATCAAGTCGGTTCACCCGCATCCTACGATGTCTGAGGCAGTAATGGAAGCAGCAGCAGCGGCTTACGATGAGGTAATTCACTTGTAAGCAGAAGCTCGTCTTCATTTTAGAGTCTGATGGAACGGTGGTTTTGTCAGACCTTTTTTTATGCCCATTATGATCTTTAGCTTTGCTAAGCGTGCTTGTACCTAACTTTTCATTAGCCTGTGACTGTAACTCCATACGACTACTTCCGCCCTTGCGTGTGTTTAAACGAAGCGACACCTGCAAGTCATGGGGTGCTGTCGGAGACACAGCAACGGCGGAAAAAAGCCTCTACTGCTGCGTTTTATCCACTCCAAAGTTCTTCGACCCCTTGGGAGGGATCTTTCAAGAACTCTTGGGAGTGGTCGCAAGACCCTACCAGTAGTCTCTAAGCGGAAGCAAGAAGAAAAATAACCACCTTAGTAGCTGGTGGTTGAGTGGACTGCCAAGGTATGGCGACCACTGGCAAGGATAAAAACACAAAATACCATGAAACACCAAGTTTTACTTTTTCCCACCGCTGGTCTTCCGTAGTGAAACGGAGGGCGGCCAACAACCCAGATGTTGCTCCTTACCTTTGTAGGTATGGCTTCGCTAGAACACCTCAAAGGCGAAAAAAAGCCTCTAATCATGTAGAAAAGAGGCTTTTATCGTTTTTATACGAAAACTACAACGTCCCCCGATTGGCTTGCTCGCGTTCAATCGCTTCAAATAAAGCTTTGAAGTTACCTTTTCCGAACGAAGTGGCGCCTTTTCGCTGGATGATTTCAAAGAACATCGTCGGACGCGGGTGTACGGGCTTCGTGAAGATTTGTAATAAATATCCTTCCTCATCGCGATCCACCAAGATCCCGTGCTCGCGCAAAACATTCACATCTTCATCAATTTTTCCTACGCGATCCAAGAGTTCATCGTAGTAGGTGCCCGGAACCTCCAAAAACTCTATTCCTCGTGCGCGAAGTTGCCCTACCGTCTCAATGACATTATCTGTCGCGACGGCAATGTGCTGCACGCCTGCGCCTTCATAAAAGTCGAGGTACTCTTCGATCTGAGACTTTTTGAGACCAGCGGCGGGTTCGTTGATTGGAAACTTGATCCGACCGTTTCCATTACTCATCACCTTACTCATCAGGGCGGTGTATTTGGTCGAGATGTCTTTATCGTCAAACGAAACAATCTGCTTAAAGCCCATTACGTCCTTGTAGAAGTTCACCCAGGTGTTCATCGCACCAAGCTCGACGTTCCCTACCATATGGTCGATGTATTTCAGCCCAGTCGGTTCGGCTTCGTAACTTGGCTTCCAAGCCTTGAACCCGGGCAAAAACGCTCCTTTGTAGTTTTTTCGCTCTACAAAAACATGAACCGTTTCACCGTAAGTATAAATCCCTGCCCGTATCACTTCGCCGTGTTCGTCCGACTCGCGTTTTGGCTCAAAATAAGACGTTGCACCATTAGCAACAGAGGCTTCATAGGCGCAGGTTGCGTCATCAACCCAGAGGGCGACTACCTTTACACCGTCTCCGTGTTTGTCAATGTGTTCACCAACGGCTGTTCCACTTCGGAGTGGTGAGGTCAAAACTAAACGGATTTTGTCCTGTACAACGACATACGACATAGTGTCGCACTGCCCTGTCTCCAATCCTGAGTAGGCGAGGCTCTGAAAGCCAAACGCGCTTTTATAAAAGTGTGCGGCTTGCTTCGCGTTACTGACATAAAGCTCGATGTGGTCTGTGCCATTGATCGGGAAAGCATCTTTAACAGACACTGGCGCAGTTTCAAGTATTGTTTCGGTGTGCATGGTGTGTAGTTTTAATGTGTAAATAATATTTTCAAGTACCTTTGTAAGATAAGAGCATCGCTATGCCTTATTTTAGGTCTAAACTAAAGATAAGACTTTGTGTTTAAGAAGTAAAGATTTACATCTGCGCCACACGTCAACTTTATGCTCACCGACTACCGAATTATTGCTCAACTGATTGCCCAAGTTTGCGGCCTCGTCCTTATGGTCGGTGCTTCGAGCGTAGCGTGGCAAATGCTCCGAAAGTGGAACCCCAAAGCAACTACCGAGACGCAGCTTCAACTCGAACGCCGCAGCTTTTTGGTGGATATTTTGGTACGTACTGTACTTGTTTTTCAGATGGCTTCTTTGGTGCTTTTTGTTGCTACGGCAAACCATTACCTGCCTAGCCTTATTGAGGGAGCGATGTGCGCCACAGGAACACTGGCCCTAAACGAACAGGGCTACATGACCCTATACCTCAAAATTGGTGGTCTGTTTTTCTACCTTATTTTTCTGTTTATCCACCGGTTAGATGGTCGTGAGCCGAATTACCCGCTGACACCATTCAAATACGTTTTTATTTTTCCGAGTTTGTTACTGATTGCCGCAGATACGGTAACGATGGTTCGTTATTTTTCTCAAATTGACCCTGATGTCATCACGACCTGTTGTAGTGTTTCGGTTCTGAAAAGCTCAGGGGCAGAAGTAGACCTGCTTGGAGGAGGTAAATACCTTACTTACGCCTCGATGGGCTTTATAAACCTCTTTTTTGTGATTTTAGCTATGCTGGGCTTCGGAAAAAAACGTCGTAGTTTACTTTTTCTGCTTTCGGTGGCTTATGTGGGTGCAGCTACCTACGCGCTAAAGTTTTACTTTGTCAAATATATTTACGGGCTTCCTTCTCATAATTGTCTTTTTGATCTCTTTTTTGCGCAATATTACTTTGTCGGCTACCTGATTTTTGGAAGTTATTTTGGCTTATTGGCCGTGACCCTATACAGTGCCACAATTCGCTTTTGCCGCCCTGTACTCCAAAAAGAAACCACAGGACTAGAAAAAAAATTACAGGTACTGGGGATCGTCTTTTTGATGGCTTCTTTCCTAATTCCTGTGCTGTACAAGTTTTTTTGGGAGGGAACGATCTGATCAAAACAATCTCTCCCATAGATTGCTTATTTTCGCCTTATGAATTTACAAAATGACCTTTTGCTTCGTGCAGCTCGCGGCGAGGCGACCGAACGAACACCTGTCTGGTTAATGCGCCAAGCGGGACGTATTTTACCCGAATACCGCGCCGTCAGAAGCAAACTTAGTGATTTTATAGAACTCGTCACTACGCCCGAAAAAGCCGCCGAGGTAACGATTCAACCTGTGGATATTTTGGGGGTGGACGCTGCCATTATCTTTTCTGACATTTTGGTGATCCCCGAAGCGATGGGCTTACCCTACGAGATGATCGAAAAGAAAGGACCAAACTTCCCCGAGGTAATAAAAAACGAAAAGCAAGTCGAAAACCTCCGCATCGCCAAGGCAGAAAGCGATCTAGGCTACGTCTTGGAGGCGATCAAACTGACCAAAAAAGAGCTGAACGGACGTGTTCCTTTGATTGGCTTTGCGGGCGCACCTTTTACGCTCTTTTGTTACATGGTAGAGGGAACGGGCAGTAAAACCTTTTCAAAAGCCCGTCGGATGCTCTATCAACGTCCTGATTTAGCCAAAAAACTACTCCAAAAAATTACAGATAGCACTAAGGGATACCTCCGGGCACAAGTTCGAGCAGGCGCAGACCTGATTCAGATATTTGACTCTTGGGCGGGAATACTTCCGCACGAACATTACTTAGAGTTCTCGCTACCTTACATATCACAGCTTTGCGACGCTATTCAGGATGTCCCCGTAACCACCTTTGCCAAAGGTGCTTACACGGTGCGTGAGGCAATGAACAAATTAGATTGTCAGGTAGTGGGGCTGGATTGGAATATGCCCGTAGAGGAAACACGTCAACTGATACCGTCCAAAGTTTTGCAAGGAAATCTTGATCCTTGTGTGTTGTATGGGTCAGAAAAAGAGATCGTTACCGAAACGAAACGTATGATCGACCGATTTGGAAAGCATAAGCATATCGCTAACCTCGGACATGGCGTTTATCCCGATACAGATTTTAGTAAAGTCAAAGTATTCATCGAAACGGTGAAGGAATACTCCGCACGATGAGTGAACGCATCGTCTTTATCGGGGCGGGCAACGTCGCTTGGCATCTAGCACCCGCACTCGAAGAGTCAGGGCATCAGGTCGTGGCAGTGTACAGCCGAACGCGCAAAAACGCGCAACAACTCACCGAACGGCTCAAAGACGCTACGCCAGTAGATACTTTAGATTTTCGGGATACTCAGGGGACGCTATTTATTTTTGCTTTATCCGATGCCTCGTATCGAAACGTTGTCACACAAACGAAGGCTCCCCAAGACACCCTTTGGGTACATACTTCGGGCAGTCAGCCTATGGAAGTTTTGCGAAAGGGCGAGAATAGAGTTGGTGTTTTGTATCCGCTCCAAACCTTTTCAAAGACGAAGCCTGTAAAAGTTTCCGAAGTACTATTTTGCTTGGAGTCAGACTACCCAGAAGATTACACCCGGCTTGAAAAATTAGTCCGTACATTAGGTGCCCCGCATCGTTCAATGACGAGTAAGCAACGCACACAGGTGCATCTAGCGGCAGTTTTTGGGTGTAACTTCGTCAATTTGGTCTGGCAGGTGACTGAAAAACTCCTTCAAGAACAAAACCTAGAATTTCAGATTCTTGAACCTCTTTTCCGCGAGACACTCGAAAAAGCCCTTCTGCTAAACCCAACTAATGCCCAAACCGGTCCTGCCATAAGAGGAGATCAGAATATCTTGAGCAAACATCAGCAAATGCTGGAAGGGAACACGCACTTTTTGGAACTCTATACGCTGGCCAGCCAGATGATCAAGGAGATGGAAGAAAGATAGTAGGTCCCGACGTTTTGCCCCTAACAAGGCTAAAATGAAACAAGTTTCGTGACATCAGTACTAAAATACCACCACTATTTTTCTCTATTTTTGTCTTTATGGAGAAATACGAAGTTCAGCTTGCTGACAATACAAAGTGGATTGACATCGTGAACCCCAAAGAAGGGGATTTAGCGGAAATCGCCTACACCTACGGGCTACATCCCACGACCATCAAAGATTGCATGGCACCGTTTCACTTGCCCAAAATTGAATACATTAACGAGACTACGTTCATTATCACGCGCCAATTTAATCCCAGATCAGACTGGGAATCTGACACCATTCGGATGCTGACCAACAAAATCGCTTACTTTGTCGCCCCTGATGTACTGCTCACCATCCACCGCGCCACCCCAGCTTACATGAAAGAAATGCGTCAAGCTGCCGAACAACGAAACCAGAATAAACAAGCTTTTACCGTTACGCACCTACTGAACCTCCTCTTGGACCGAAGTTTAGGGTCATACAGCGAGATTCTGGATAAAACTAGCCGAAATATTGATGAATACGAGCAACGAGTTATTCAAAAGGGGAATGACAAAAACCTCA
>CAZNAK010000125.1:0-5149 GCA_964570645.1 uncultured Cytophagales bacterium
TCTTGAGGAAGTACACTATTGGATGACTCAGGAATTACTCGAAAGTCAGTCTTAGAACTTGTCACAGACTGGGGGATACGCGTAGAAGAGCGTCCGGTTGCGGTGCGCGAGATTATTGAGGGACTGAAAGAGGGAACAATCAAAGAAGCCTTTGGAATGGGAACCGCCGCTACGATCAGTCATGTCGCGCTGATCGGTTTTGACGGTACGGACTACGAACTCAAGCCCGTTGGAGAGGATGCCCTCTCTAAACGTATCTTACGTGAACTTAATCAGATTCGTTACGGTCATAAAAATGACTCCTATGGCTGGATGAAACGTCCAGAAGAGTTGGTATAGTACTTTTGTAGTCTCCTTTGATTTTGCGTACTGATTTTGTACTCCTCAGGGGGATACTCCACCTCAAGCTGCTTGCGGATAATCACAGCCTCATTGGTAGGATGTTGTTGGTTATAGACACATTTGCCGTCGCTGAGAGGTGGGTTATGGTGTGAAGATGGCTATCATGGGTTTTTGGGATTAGTTAGTGATATAGCGGACCTTCAAGTTGTCCACTTCCATTGCAGAACGTGGAGGTACAGCAAAAGCAATGCGATTGTTACTTGGAGCTACATAAGATCGTGAGTACACAAATTGCCCATTTACAAAAAAGTAATACTGATTCTCGTACTTTCTGACGGTCAGCCTATTCCAACCTGAGGTACGAACGGCGTTATGAGCCGTCCAGCCCTTCCAGAAAGAATAGGAGCCGCTACGCTGCTCTCCTACGCTATATTCTCTGTTGGCCGGGAAAAGTGAAAAGAAGAAGTTGTTATCTACATCGCTAAAGCCCCAGCGCAGCCCGTGTCCAAAATTTTCTCCTCCGGAGAGTAATCGAAACTCAACCTCAATATCGTAATTCCGATTTGGGTTAAGTTCTATATCTCGGGAGACAAACCACACCTGATTGTTTTTGGATTGAAGTAAGTAAGCCCCGTTGCGTACATCAAATGTGTAATCTGAATTTTCGCCCTCAAACCAGTCGTTATTATTATTGGAAAAGTTATCCAAAAAGAGGTTTTCATATCTTGTGGCGGTATAATCAGTCGGGTTTATGTTATTTGTACTACCGCCACCTCTGCGGAGAACAAAAGAGCGATTACATAAAGTGCCTCTTATCTCCTCTGTGGATAGGTTAACAGATGCTTCAAAATTTAGATGGTCAAAACCTGAGGGGCGATTAATCCATTCCACAAACTCCAAATCAATCGTTCCTTGTCCATTGTACACACCCCGCATTCGATAGCTGCCAGAAGGAACATTTGGATTCGAAGAGGTAGCATAGAATGAAAAAATAGCTTCTAAATATTGATCTTCCCCTGTAACACTTAGTGTAAGTCCTGTGTCGCCTTGCCCACAGCGATATGTGCCAACCCAATCGCCGTTCAACTGCGCCGCATTAATGGAATTAACTTTAGATACGGTAAAATCATTACACCCCGTTCCGAGTACATCCCCACTAATTTGATTAAAGTTTTGATTAACAATACCTGAAAAATCGATAAGAATATAGCCTTGAGGGCGACGTATCCATCGTCTTCCCTCAATCGTAAGACCTCGATTTGCATCCAATGTTCCTTCAAACTCTAAGGAGCCATACGGGTTATCAGGATTTTGCGGAATGCCATAGAAGTCTAATACACCGCTCACTCGCTCCCCATTGCCGTTCATAGTCAAAATCATTCCCGTTATTCCTTGTTGGCAGCGATAAGTTCCAACCCACTGCCCATTAAGTTTTGATGCGTCAGCGGGTTGTACCACCTCAATAACTTTACTTTCACTGTCTGACTGCCCTGTTGGATTTCTAGTGATGAGTTGTACCGTGTAACGTCCCGTACGAGAATAAGTATATTTTGGGTTTTGACCTGTTGAAGTTCCACCATCACCGAAACGCCATTCATAGCTTGTCGCCCCTGTGCTCTGATTTTGAAAAGTTACTTCTTCTCCTACTTTGGGGCTTTGAGGAGAGAACGTAAAGTTGGCTACCACAGGCGGTGGATTGGGCGTAGTAGCCGTAGTCGTATTCCCGTAATAGATATTACCCTCGCTATCTCGAGCATAAGCACGAACACCGTAGCTCGTCCGGCCTTTCAGACCCGTGATATTCGCTGAGAAGTTTCCTTCGCCCGTAGCAAATATAATTTGATTATCTGCCTCTTTTCGACTGTCCGAGCTGTAAGTAGGTACGCCGGAGCCTTCCTTATAGCAGAACCCTAGTTCCAAATCAGCGGCATCCAAGGAGGTGTTGATCTCTGCCTCCGCCCGGACGCTGTAAGCATCTATTGCCTCGGCTGATTTAGTGGTTAGGGCTACGGCAAACGAACTCGCATCACCGTTACCAAAGAACAAGTCTTCTACTGGCGAGGGGTCGTTTTCTTCTTCACAGCCTGTGAAAGTGAACAAAAGGGCGAAAATTAGGAAAAAAGGAAGTTTCGTTTTCATGGCTTAAACGTATGTTTTAGTAATTTAATCATTTACAGTAATTTCCCAACAACCCTTGTCTGCTATCATGGTTACACCGCTCTGCGGTTCGCCATCCACCAAGAGCGATATATGGACACTGGCTGAAGTAGCGTCGTAAAAATAGGCGGAGCATAAAAACTCACCTTTACAAGTAACAGTTTCTTCAAGACTGTCTCTATCCGGTACAATACGGATGTTTGTTACCTCTGCATCATCAAAAAACCAGTCATCTCCATTCATATCAATCTGGATTCGATCATCGCAACCATCTCTTTTATGAACATATACATCGTAGTCCCCGGCAATAGTTACAC
Organism: uncultured Cytophagales bacterium; assembly: GCA_964570645.1. Lineage (GTDB taxonomy): Bacteria > Bacteroidota > Bacteroidia > Cytophagales > Bernardetiaceae > DAISIL01. Next base: position 2,817 of record CAZNAK010000125.1, read on the forward strand.
TTTCAGAGTATAGCTCAGCCTCCTTTTGCAAACGGTTCCAACGCCGCTCCCGACGGCGAGCGGCCTCCAAACGATGCTGGTACTCGCGGCGCCAGTATTCGGGGTCGTATTCAATGTCTCGCCAGCGATCTCTCAGACCGCCTTGCGGTATTCCATTTTTTGCTAAGGCCTGCCACTGTTTTTGCTTATCAAATATCTCACGTGAAATTTTACCCCTGTAAAGAGAGGTTCTTACCGAAACGTTCTCAAAGAGTAGCTCTTTCGTGTAGTTATACTCTTCCAAAATATTTACTCCACTTTTCTTTGTCATTTTTCCGAAAGATACCTTAGCTGCGTAAAGTGTACGTTGGTCAGCGGGTAGATATGGGACAAAATACTCTTGTCGCCCTGTAGAAAGTTTCTTTTTGCTTGTTGTGGCTTGGTCAATGGCAGCTCCCAGACCAAAAAAACGAAGTACTGCAGAGCCAAATTGAGACCATGTTCCTTCCTTGGCTGATATATCTGTAAACAGGTATAAGTCACCGCTTGCTGTGATTTTAACGGGAAGATCAAACTTACTTTCATTATTTACCTCACCATAAACCACATAAAATGCCTCACCTTTTTCTTCAACTAAGCCCGCACTCAGGTTGGTATTCTGCTTCCACTCCTCCCATTTTGGGTTGTATGACTCCATAACACGTCTTGAGAGAACCTGTACCTTATCTAGCTCGTCGTTAAGTTTGTCCCAGACAAGCTTTTTAGCAATTTTTGAGCTTGTCCCGTACTGCTTTCCCTCATCGTTGGCAAAAGAGGTTACCTTGCCGATGAGGCGATTTCCATTCTCGAACTTTGGATAATGTACCTGCCAGTAATAATCGAGTACCTGATAGCCTTTGTCAGAAAATTTTAACCAGTCGTATTTTCGGTAAAAATTCATCAGGCTGGTCTCATCGTAAACGTTAGTTGCTAGATACATAGCTTGGTAGTAACCTGCCCGGTTGCTACTACGGGTATCAAGTTGTGAGAACTCCTCTTTCGTAATCCAAAAATCATCGCCGTAAGCTCTTTTAATACGTCTTACATCGCGTTTGCTAGATGTTGCCGTAAACACCTGACTTACTACTTGTTTTTTGAACGATGTGCTGGGGTAAGTACGAAGAAATTTTTCTGCTGATGCAACTGTTCTTGTCCTGCGCATGATCCGCTCCTCCGCCATCGCTTTCACGTCTGGATAGCGGTCAATCGCCTCATACATTTGATTTAATGAACTACTCAAAGCTAGATATTTCTCTTTCACCGCCCGTGCGTGGGTAGTGCCGGGCAGTGTCGTGAGAAGCTCGGGGAGGTTTTCGCGCCCAACCTTTGGAATTGCCTTTGCAATAACCTCTTCTTTGTCAGCAGTGGCTGCTCCCAGAAAAGCCTTGAAATAATCCCGCACGTCAGCAATATCACGCACCTCAAAGTCAAACTCCGCACTACGATCGATGAAGGTTAGTCCGGAGCGATCAGTTCGCAGCATGACCTTACGTCGTCCGTATTTTTTGCGTAACCACTTGGGTTTATCCCTAGCGGGTATGCCCCGCTCTCCCTGGTTAAGTAGGACATGATTCACAAAGCTGCTGACACCAAAACCTGCGGCAGCGCCCAGAGCCGCTCCGGCAGCAGGTACGGGCTGGTTGGCTTCTTCAGCGGTATTTACACGAATCGGATCAGCTCCGTAACCAATGGCAGCTCCAGCAGCCGTACTTCCGACGGTCATAACTACGCCCACGGGGCTGGCTTTGCGGTGATACGTAGGATTGCGAACAGTTTGACGCTTGTTATAATCCGCAGAACTCACCCTTCCTTTGGGTTTAAGCATCACACAGGAGGGCAAAATAAAGAGAAAAATGATGATGGAGTAAAAAAGTAAAGTTTTCATAGCTCTAATAGTCTGGATTAAAGGCAAAATGACGGCTAATGGTGAGGTTAAACTGATGGAACGCACGATCGGCTTCAAGCCCTATACTTCGGGTGTATTCGGCACTGATGGTCATTTTCTTAAAAGGCGTAATCAACAGCCCTGCTTTCATGTAACCCGTCTGGAGTTCAGTGATGCCTTCGTACTCATTGGGACCCGGTGTAGTTGGGTTATCTTCATCTTCGCTACTTAGGTTAATCCATGCGCTGGTGCGTCCTAAGATGCCACCCTGATAGCCTACTCCTACATAGGGGGTGATATGCTTTGAAGTAGGGATCAAGACAAATGAAATACTGCCATTGATACTACGGTGGCGGAATCGTTTATCATCTTGCTGTGAATAAGTGTTCCACATCGGGTGATTAGAATCTACATCGTAGGGGTTTGATAC
>CAZNAK010000125.1:5159-6828 GCA_964570645.1 uncultured Cytophagales bacterium
GGATAGGGTAATAAATAATCCTTGCTCGCATAATGCCTCCGAGTCCACGTACCAACGTACCATCTTCCATGTGCTGGCGATACGTTTCATTTTGAAAGGTACTTGCTGAAAGCCCTACTCCCCACGAAAAGCCTTTCGACCAGTCGCGGGCGCGGGTATAGGGGGTTTGTGCAGAGGCGGCAATCGTTAATAACCACATTAATAAAAGCAGGTGGCAAATCGCGTAGTTTTGATGGAGTTTACTGTACATGACTTAGGTTTTGTTGTATGGTCTTTTAAAATATGGCTTTACTCAAAAGCGGGCGGTTCTGGTGCCCCTTTTCTACGTCGCCAAGAGGGTTTACGTGACATAAGGTAAATCCCAACCGATCTCAGTTGAGCTTTTTCCAATAAGACTCATTAGACGCTCGTCGCTTCTACTGCTTTATGATCCGAACGACATAGTGAGCCAAGTCTTTCTCGACGTGGAAGAGATAAACCCCTGGTGCCAGACTTTCGTCTAAGGACATCGTCAAGGCTCCGTTCTTAGACTCAGCGCGTCCTTGCACCTGACGGCCGAGGTTGTCGTAAACGGCAGCGACAGCAAAATCGCTATCATCCCGTGCTTCAAAACGCACCTGCCCGCTCGTCGGATTGGGATATACCGACATATTGACCTTATCCAAATCGTCTGTCCCGAGTGGGTCGCCAATCTTACCCGCCGTACGCGTATCGCTACGCCCAAAGCATTCAGAAAGCAGCACGGTAACCTGATATTCTCCGTACTGTTCCGCTACAATACGACGACCGTCTTGAACAACTTGCCCGTCAATACTCCAACGATACGTACAGTTTTCGCACTCGTAGTTGTTGAGAAAGCGTGCCTCCAAAATATCAAAGCCCCTATCATTTACTCCGGCGACGACGATGTCTGGCTTAGGCAGGCGGTCGATAATCTGTATCGTATATTTGTCATTTTGCTGCTCAACACAAGGGTTAAGCTCTTTGAAACGATACAAAATCTCGTGCGTACCTGCGCCAAGCAGATAGGGATCAACGTTGTAAAAGCCATTGCTGAAAAGGTTATCCCGTACCTTGACACCACCTACAAATAGTTCGTTTTCGTCGTGCTCAAGGTTTACACGCACCGGAAGCAGCATCTCCGTATAACATATAGGACGTTCTGCCCTTTCCGGAACCGTAATTTTCGGCTCTTTAGTATCCTTAAACTCAATACTTAACTCCGGCGAGAGGAAGATGCCGCAACCGTTTTGAAGTACCATTTTCAAACGGTATGTCCCTCCAATTTCTACTTTATAGCGCGATACCTGGTTATTATCAGATAGTGTAATCCCGTTGCGCTGTAAGAAATAATTCACTCCTGGCTCACGGTTATACTCAAACCACAGATCAGCATCTAATCCACAAGCTACCACCTCCTCATCAACGATCAGTTGTGTACGTAATGTGTCTCCACGGTTCACGAAAATACTATCCAGGTTTGGCATGGACTTGAGACGTACCTCCCGTGTATCCGTAATCTTAGGACAAGTTCCTGAAGTCCGCTGAATTTCCGCCCAGTACGTGCCTGGTTCTGAGGTTACGATTTGCGTCTGCTGACCGGAGGCAATCTGCGTGCTATCACGAAACCAGTTGATTTCAACTTCGCTCAACGGAATGCCCGTAAGAC
>CAZNAK010000126.1:0-6812 GCA_964570645.1 uncultured Cytophagales bacterium
TTCTCCAGAATTTCTCTAAACTTCCGTAAGATCAAAATGATTTGCAGTAGTTCCTCACGATCCGTGCAGTCATAAGTTTTAGAGATGTAATAGTTTTTTCCTTCCATTACGACAAACTTCCAACGTTCGCCGACCACCTCACAGCCATAAAGTGGATTTTCGTTTTCGTTTTTGTGCTGCGCGATTAAAAAGGCTTCCAAAATTTGCACAAGTCAAAATTTTATCATAATTATTACATTAATAAAATATTGGAATGTTAGCTCAGTTGGTTTAGAGCGCTGCCTTGACAGGGCAGAGGTCATAGGTTCGAATCCTATACGTTCTACAAACCCTCCTCCACAATACTACCTGTGAGAAACTCCCAACTACTTACAACCAAAAATCGCTGTAATATGTACCTGAAAAAAATTACGTTATGTAGACCGAAAAAGCATTTTAACAAAAACTGTTCGTATCGAATTTTAGCGGGAAATAGATTTCTGACTGAACTAAGTAATGGACAAGAAAAAACGATTGAAATACCACCTGAAATTAAAAATCAAACTTTAAAAGCTAAAGTTCAGTGGTGCGGAAGTGAAAAAATCGAACTTCAGAATATTAAAGAAAATGGAAAAATTATTATCACTGGCAATAAATTCCTAAATAAAAAAATGCCACTGGCTGGAGCAGTGTTCCCATTAATAGGATTAATTATTTTTGATTTAGAAGTTGTTTCGAGAAATATCGGAATCGGGCTTTTCCTGATTTTCTTAATCGGAGTAGTCGGAACTGTAACAGCATGGCGGAATAGATGGCTGAATATCAAAATAGAGTAAAATACGCATTACAATATTGTTTACAAGTAATTGTTGCTTAATGCCCAATTGAAAATAAAAACATAAACCAAAGGTCAGTGCTGAGCTGAAAAGTTAGATCAAGAAATCCTCAGACTACTCATAGCCCCTAATCCGTTAGTTGATATTTTTTGTGATTTCCAAAACTATATTGGGTTTGCTAAGGTTTTTTATTTGATAACTTCATCAACACAAAGCAGGTTCGGCTGAGAGGCTGATTAATAAGGAATCGTGTGTAAATCACGAGCTGTCCCGCAACTGTAAGTAACACAAGAGTTTTTGCCCTAGTGAACCATTGTTCTGAGTTTCAGAATGAGAAGGTCGGCGAAAATGTTATGAGCCAGGAGACTTGCCTATTTTGTATTGACAAATGCCCTCGTGGATTGGGGCAAGCGTCAGGTTAGATGAGGTAGTGTGGGTATTTTATGCCCGAATGCGCCAGTGTGCGTGGCTACTTCTTCATGCCTTTCATTTAGCTATCCCTTTCTATTTTCCACAAGTGCATTGCGAAGTTTTGAAACATTTTTTCAAAATTTTAAACGTTAATGCAATGCAAAATCACAATTTGGGCTATCCGAGGATTGGTAGCCAACGTGAACTCAAGAAAGCCTGTGAAGCCTACTGGTCAGGTAAAATTCCGCAAGAGGAATTGGTGCAAGCTGCTCAAACTATTCGCCAAAAAAACTGGCACACTCAGAAAGAAGCGGGTATCCAGTTTATTCCTGTAAACGATTTTTCGTTTTACGACCAGGTGCTGGATATGTCCTTTTTGCTGGGTGTAATCCCCAAAAGGCATCAGGCAATTGCTCAAGCTAAATCACCGCTGGATTTGTACTTCGCCATGGCACGAGGCTACCAGAAGGAAGGCTTTGATGCAACGGCTATGGAAATGACCAAGTGGTTCGATACCAACTATCATTACATTGTGCCTGAATTTGAAAAGGACCAGGAGTTTGAGCTATTCGGAACAAAAGTTTTTGATGAATTTGCCGAAGCAAAGGCATTGGGTATTGAAGCAAAACCTGTTTTACTTGGGGCAGTATCTTATCTGCTCTTAGGTAAGGAAAAAGGGAAAGAAGCTTTTGATAGGATTGATTTGGTAGACAAATTATTGCCTGTTTATATTGATGTGCTCAAAAAATTGGCAGCGCAAGGAGCTACCTGGGTGCAGATTGACGAGCCTTACCTGGCAATGGATCTAACCGAAAAAGAACGCCAAACCATCAAATCGGTATATGCGGAAATACAAAAGCAAGTGCCTGATTTAAAAATCATTTTGGCGAATTACTTTGATTGCTACGGTGATAATTTAGAAACTGCCTTGTCACTACCTGTTGAGGTACTCCATTTGGATTTGGTTCGTTGTCCTTCACAATTAGAGGATGTTTTGAGCCACAGTTCTCTGGGCAATCAAACACTTTCCCTAGGGGTGGTAGATGGTAGAAATATCTGGAAAAATGATTTTCAGCAATCGCTAAACACCATTCAAAAGGCGGTTGATAAAATAGGGCAAAACAGGGTTTGGATTGCCCCTTCTTGCTCACTTTTGCACAGCCCCTATGACCTGGATTTTGAGCAAAAGCTCGATCCGGAAATCAAACAATGGCTGGCTTTTGCCAAGCAAAAGTTAGTGGAAGTGAACCTACTGACCCGCCTTGCACAGGGAGAAAACTCGCCCGAATTGGAGCAAGCCCTGCAAGAAAATACGCTTGCCAACCAAAACCGCAAAAATTCCGCACTCATTCACAATTCAAAAGTGAAAGAGCGAATGGCAGCGATTGATGAAAAAGATTTTGAACGCCAATCGGGTTTTGGTTCTCGCCAAGTAGTCCAAAAGGAACGCATCAGTTTACCGCTATTCCCTACTACAACGATTGGCTCGTTTCCGCAAACCACCGAAATTCGGAAGCTAAGAGCCAAGCTCAGAAAAGGCAAACTTACGCAAGCCCAGTACGAAGCCGAAATTGAACAAGCCATAGTTGAAGTGATTCGCTGGCAGGAGGAAATTGGTTTAGATGTACTCGTTCACGGTGAGTATGAGCGTAACGATATGGTGGAGTATTTCGGTGAATTGTTAGATGGCTTTGCCTTTACCCAAAATGGCTGGGTGCAGAGCTACGGCAGCCGCTGCGTAAAACCACCCATCATTTACGGAGATGTTAACCGTAGCAAAGACCTCTCGGTACGTTGGAGTAGCTTTGCCCAAAAGCAAACGCAAAAGTTTGTGAAGGGAATGCTCACCGGACCGGTTACCATGCTACAATGGTCTTTCGTGCGCAACGACCAGTCGCGCTCGGAAACAACTTATCAAATAGCTTTGGCGATTAGAAATGAGGTAGTGGCCCTGGAAGAAGCAGGTATCAAGATGGTGCAAATTGACGAACCTGCTTTCCGTGAAGGCTTACCGCTTCGCAAAGAAGACTGGGCGGAGTATCTAGGATGGGCAGTAAATGCTTTCCGATTAGCATCTAGTGGGGTGAAAGATGAGACACAAATTCATACGCATATGTGCTACTCGGAGTTCAATGACATTATTGACCGCATTGCCGATTTAGATGCCGATGTGATTACGATTGAAACTTCACGCTCAGAGATGGAATTGCTGGATGCTTTCACGGATTTTAAATATCCTAATGAAATCGGACCGGGTGTCTATGACATTCACTCGCCTCGTGTGCCTAAGGTGGAAGAGATGGTCTATTTGCTCAACAAGGCAAGAGACGTACTGCCTTTGGAAAATATTTGGGTCAATCCTGATTGTGGCTTAAAAACCCGCAAATGGGAGGAAACCAAGCCTGCACTACAAAATATGATACAAGCTGCCAGAAAGTTGCGTGAAGAGGTGAGTATTGAGAAAGTTTAAATCTGCTCAAGCCTGTAAGACTTCAAAATCTTGCAGGTCTTTTTCATCAACCGTTTTTATGCTCGCTTTAGCCCAAACTCACCCTTCAAAGATGAATAATAAACAAGATATCCCTTTGCAAAATATAAACTTAGAGCAAAAAATAAAAGCTGCCGAAACACGCATCTTCAAAGTTGTTTTTCCTAATACTACCAATCATTACGACACACTTTTTGGAGGTCTTGCCATGTATCTGATGGACGAAAATGGTTACAGTATCATCGGGCAAAATAGATTTTAATCAACCTATTCCTGCCGATACTATTATAGAATTAGTGGGTAACGTAGTGCGAGTGGGCAGCACCTCTCTTGATGTAGAAGTGGAAATTTTTATAGAAGAAATGTATCAAGATATGCGCAAACAGGCTATTAAAGGCATTTTTACCTTTGTAGCTCTCGATGAAAACAAAAAACCTATTGCCGTACTGTAAAAATAAAGATCGGTTCAACTAGGATTTTCAGGAATTTGCTAAGTTTAGGGGAAATAAATTCTTGCTAAAATGGAAGAGCTATTCACACAGTTATTAGACCCCCCCTTTGGAAGTGACCTTAGCGGAGGTTGGTTCACGTAAAATTATCCTTCATTGCCACTCCACCTTATCGGCATCCCACTGTCCTGTCTGCTTGAAGATACTTATACCCGTGAACTCCGACATGTCTCCGTTCAGGAAGATATAAACTGGGGTACGGTGCGAAATACCTTCGAGAAAAAAGCTAAAAAAGAGATCGCTTCCCGTGATCTCTTTAGTCGGGCGACACAAATTGGAATTGATGAAATTGCCCTGCGAAAAGGGCATAAAGACTACGTAGCTCAAACTCATTAAAAGAAGAGCTTATGGCTTCTTGACCTTTGAGACCTTCAGGCTAAAGGCTATCATAGAATTTTAAAGGCTTCCTGAAAATCCTAGTTGAGCCTTACTATGAGATCACATATTCCTCCGGTACTGCCCACCGACCTCAAACAGGGCTTCGGTGATTTGCCCGAGGGTACAAAACTTGGTAGCTTCCATCAGCCCGCCAAAGAGGTTGCCGTTTTTTAGGGCGCAGTCCTGCAAGGCGTTGATTTGAGCGGTATTCCGTTCCGGGTTGCGCTGCCAAACGCTGTTGCGCGTCTCGATCTGTGCCTCTTTTTCCGCCTCCGTTGCCCGGATAACCTCTTCGGGGATGATCGTCGGGGAGCCTTGCGAAGAGAGAAAGGTGTTCACCCCCACAATCTCATACTCGCCCGTGTGCTTGCGCATCTCATAATGTAGGCTTTCTTCCTGAATCTTGGAACGCTGATACATCCGCTCCATCGCGCCGAGCACGCCGCCGCGCTCCGTGATACGATCAAACTCCGTCAGGACGGCTTCTTCTACCAAATCGGTGAGTTCTTCGATAATAAACGAACCTTGTAGCGGGTTTTCGTTCTTGGCCAAGCCCAACTCTTTGTTGATAATCAACTGAATCGCGACCGCCCGCCGTACCGACTCCTCCGTAGGTGTCGTGATTGCCTCGTCGTAGGCATTGGTGTGCAGTGAGTTACAATTATCGTAAATGGCGTAAAGGGCTTGCAGCGTCGTGCGGATGTCGTTGAATCCGATCTCCTGTGCGTGTAGCGAACGCCCGGAAGTCTGGATATGGTATTTCAATTTTTGAGAGCGTTCGTTAGCACCGTATTTGTACTTCATCGCCTTTGCCCAGATGCGCCGCGCCACCCGTCCGATGACTGCATACTCGGGGTCAATGCCGTTCGAGAAAAAGAACGAGAGGTTTGGCGCAAACGCGTCAATATCCATCCCTCGGCTCAGGTAATACTCCACAAACGTAAAGGCGTTGCTCAGGGTGAGGGCAAGCTGCGTGATCGGATTAGCTCCCGCCTCGGCGATGTGATAGCCCGAAATCGAGACCGAGTAGAAGTTCCGTACTTTTTGATCGATAAAATACTGCTGTACGTCACCCATCAGTTTGAGCGAAAACTCCGTACTAAAAATACAAGTGTTTTGCGCCTGATCCTCTTTGAGAATGTCCGCCTGCACCGTCCCGCGTACTTTGGAGAGCGTATCGGCTTTTATTTTTTGATAGACTTCCGCCGGAAGTACCTCGTCGCCGGTCGTTCCTAGCAGCATCAGCCCTAAGCCATCGTTGGTTTTGGGTAATTCGCCGTGGTAAGTGGGGCGCGGTACGCCGAGTTTATCGTACTTCGCCTTGATTTTTGCTTCCACTTCTTCCTCCAGCCCATTCTCTTTGATGTAGATTTCGCACTGCTGGTCGATGGCCGCGTTCATAAAGAAAGCACAGACCGTAGCGGCCGGCCCGTTGATGGTCATGGAGACGGAAGTAGTTTTTTCGGAGAGATCAAAACCGGAATAGAGTTTTTTCGCATCGTCTAGGCAGCAGACACTTACGCCGGAGTTGCCTACTTTTCCGTAGATGTCGGGGCGGTGGTCGGGGTCGCGTCCGTAGAGCGTAACCGAGTCGAAGGCCGTCGAAAGTCGAGCCGCAGGCATCCCCTCCGAGACGTAATGAAAACGCCGGTTGGTGCGCTCTGGGCTACCCTCGCCGGCAAACATCCGCGTGGGGTCTTCGCCCGACCGCTTAAAGGGAAACACCCCCGCCGTGTACGGAAACTCTCCCGGGACATTTTCCTGCAAACTCCAGCGCAAAATATCGCCCCAGCTTTTGAATTTTGGTAGCGTTATTTTCGGAATTTTAGAATGCGAAAGCGACTCAGTATGTGTTTTTACTTTGATGTCGCGCCCGCGCACCTGATAAACAAACTCGTCGCTGGTGTAGGCCTTCACCTTGTGCTTCCAGTCCTCGATGATTTTGGCATTGTTGTTATCCAAGTCGAGGCGGATTTTCTGATACGAAGTCCGCAAGCCCTCCAGCGTTTGGGTTTTGATTTCTTCGGTGAGGTCGTCGTTTTTCTCCACGAGTTCGATAGCGCGATGCAGGCCGTAGAGTTCGTCCGCGATCTTGGACTGTGCCTCTGCCCACTCGTCGTAGCGGCGGTTTTCTTCCGAAATCTCCGAGAGGTAGCGCACCCGGTTGGGCGGGATGATATATTGCTTTTCAGATATTTCTGATGATATTTT
>CAZNAK010000127.1:0-6792 GCA_964570645.1 uncultured Cytophagales bacterium
ACCTGCTAACCTATTTTCTTAAGCAGCGCCTCGAGGAAAGGGTCGTGGGTATAAAACAACAGTACTTGTTGGACGCTTGGCGGTTTCAGGAGGAGTTAAATGCCCTTTTTAAGCAGGCAGGCGGAAAGGAACAGCTCGAAGAGGAGCAGGTCCGAACAGTCTTTGTCAAGCTCATGACACAAAATGCGGATCGGTTCAGAGAGGCAATAGCACGACTTGAAACGGAAAAAATAGAGATAGTAGATCAGATTTCGAGCGATTTAAGCACACTGGAAGTTCGCCCTAAGCTTAAGGGAGCCTATCGAGTACGCCGTCGTGAGAAGAAACAATTAGAAGAGTCGCGGGATACGGCAGAAGCTTGGTTGGATGAACTTTCTACCATTATCCAGACCTCGGAGTTATCGGTTGTTCTTCAAATGTTTGGTTGGTACTTCAGACGAATCGTAAAGGAGTTTCGTCGAGAGCTTCGTGAGCAGCTTGATGCGCAAGGGCTACAACCAATTAAAACATTAAACCAAGAACTGGCACATTTTCAGACCGAACGTCCCGATCAAGATCGTCTGAATGCCCTTACCCTCCAGAGCGGTCAGCCCGAGTATCCGCAGCAGCTTGTTGATGATTTTTTATTGAACTTCAAAGGGATCACCAACACCCTCCCTGCCAAGTTTAGGCTTCTCAATACAGAGTCTGTCCGAAATCTACTTGAAAAAGACTTTGACGACCGCCCCGAAACCATCACGCTGGCCTTACCCAATGCCTTGAATTATATTGTGCAGACCAACTTCACTGAGCCTGTCCTGCAACAGATTACGGCCTTACACGAGGTCAGGCAGAAGGCTTACGGCGTCTCGTTGGACGTAGTACGAATTATTTCTTTTAGCTTATCTGACCGCTCCGCAGAAACGGGGGGAGAGGCACAAGAGATGCAGGCCAATATCCAAGACCTGATTGAAGACGAGCAAAAACGTCTTAAAGAACAGCAGCGTGAACTTGAAAAAGAACTCGATGCCGCCTTGGAGTACATCGAACGATTTACGCGCAAAACACTGGAGCAGCTCAATCCGCTTCAACTCACACAAGTTGCCGAAAATCTGGATCAGTATCTGCGAAGCCAAAACCGCATTCAGACACTCAATCGGTTTTCTAAGCTCTCAAGGCAGCTCACCTATCAGGTACAAGCCCAGCTCACTGAACGCTACTTTGAGCGACTCGAATGGCTCAAAGGACAAAACGCCAAACCAGAGCCTTCGCCGACGCAGCAATTAGTAAAGTTTGCTTTTTTGCTCAAGCCTAAGCCCGAAATACTGGAACAGCTACCTTTTTATTACGAGCAGCTTTTCCTGCGTCAGCATACGACAAGTCGGGAGCTTTGGCAGGGGCGCAAGAAAGAACTCGCTCAGGTTAAAGAAGCTATCGCGCAGCATCAGGCGGGATACGGTGGCGCGATGCTCGTAACGGGGGAGCCGGGTTCGGGAAAGACGCATCTGATTGAGCATGTCCTCAGTGAGTTTTTTAGAGCGTACGAAGTGTATCAGGTGCACCCTCCAAGGGGGGGAAGCTCGGATATGAACGCCTTTCGGAAGCAGTTTCGGCGGGGCGTACAGATGTATGGTAACCTCAAAACGATTTTAGATCGCCTACCACGGGGCTGCGTTTTGGTGTTTCATTACACCGAAATGTGGTGGTCGAAAGTACCAGAGGGGGATAAGGTGCTTCGGTTTCTGGCAGAAATCATGGAAGAATTTTCTGAAAAGCACTTCTTTATTGTCAGTGCGAACCAATATGCCGTCAACGAGTGGGCTAAAGCCCGGCTATTCCAGCGTACTTTTTTCCAGACGGTACGCTGCACCCCGCACTCGGGAAAGGAGTTACAGGATATTATCTCGTTGCGGCATCAGTCAAGCCGATTTGAATTTGTGCTGGATGGCAAGCCCGAAGAACGCCTCTCGCCTTGGGAGCGCGCCAAATTATTTAATGCTTACCTCAACTTCTCGAAAGGAAATGTAGGCGTAGCTCTCCAAACGTGGATCAGTCAGATTACAAAAGTAGAAGCGCATACCTTACATATTGAGGCACCTAAAATGCCGAAATTGAATGCGTTACAACACCTCTCGATGCGCGAGCAGTTGTTGCTTACACAATTAGTCTTGCATAAGCAGCTCTCGGCAGTCCGCTTTTCTAGTCTGATGGCTTCTAAGGATGTGGCGCAACAACTCGAAGGATTAAAACGAATGGGTTTTGTCCAGCAAAATGGGGAAACTTGGCAGATCGACCGCTTTGTACAGCCGTTTGTGATCCGCTTTTTAGAGGAGAACGGTGGGATTTAAGTAGGTTAAGCTAAAGGAGATACTTGAAACCCCTGAGGCATTGGGACGAACTAGAATGATCTAACAAACGGAATACTTAATCATAAAAAACCGTCTATGTAGTCAAATGCTATCATTAGCAGTAATAAATAGTGACCTTATAGGAGTTATTCAAAGCAAAAGAACTTGTTCCGACGGCTTCCGAGAACTTTATGTACTGGGATGATAGCATTGACTGGGGGTGGGCAGTGAGCAGCCTTTCGTATTATCAGGGTCGCTTCAACCGCCTCGAAGATGCGTGAGGTACTAGAATAATATCATTCCATCATCGGAGGAGCATGGGTAAATTTAAAATTAAAAACAGCATCCCCACCAGTAGTCGGTAGTCCGAACAGTTGAACATTTATACTTCATTTTTGTGGCTATCCGCCCAATAAGGTTTTATACGGTCTGGACTAGAGACTCTGGTAGGGAACGATTCTACACCCCAATAGACCGTAAAAACGCCTCAGGTTCAGGCTCGCGCCCGAGGAAATTACGGAGTTGATCGGCTTCTTCGACCGTGCCGCCTAAGGATAGAATCTCGCGTAAATATCGACCACCGACTTTAGGGGAAAGTACACCTTCCTGAGCAAAAGCCGCAAAGACATCTTCTGAGAATACCTTTGCCCACAGGTAGCCGTAATAGCTCGCCGCGTAGCCCATCAGGTGTCCGAAGGCAGCCTCAAAATGCGTTTCTTCAACGGGATCAAACAAAGAAAGCTCCTCTTGCAGCTTTTGATACACCTCGGTTGTCGTACCATCGCGTTCAGGGTTATAGCCATCGTGAAGCTTTAAGTCATAGCTACCATACAAAATCTGCCCAAGTGTGTGCAAGCCTGACCCCACGTTACGCGCCGCTAGCATCTTTTCAAAAAGCTCTTTGGGGAGGACTTCGTCTGTTTCAAAATGTCGTGCAAAAAGACGCAAAGACTCGTAGTTCCAAGTCCAATTCTCGAAGTGCTGAGAAGGAACTTCCACAAAGTCGCGTTTCACACTTGTCCCCGCAAAGCTGGCCAGCGGAGAGGTCGTAAGGAGGTGATGCAAGCCGTGTCCGAACTCATGGAAAAGGGTTTCTACGTCGTTGTGCGTCAACAACGAAGGGCGTTCGTCGGTTGGGCGCGGGAAATTACAGACCAAGGCTGCCGTAGGGACTTGTACACCCGCCTCGGTCTGACGGCGTGGAACCATAGGAAAACAAGCCGCATGACCGTATTTTTGGTCTCTCGGGAAAAGGTCAAGGTACAAGCGTCCGAGTAGTTCGCCTTTGGGAGTTTGCAATTCAAAAAGTGTTGCCTCCTCATGCCAAACCGATGGCGTTTCGACTTTTACGAATCTCACCTGATAGAGTCGCTCCGTAATTTCAAAAATTCCTGAAATGACATTATCCAGTTCAAAGTACTGTTTTACCTTTTCGGAATCGACGGCGTATTTTGTCTTGAGGAGCTTTTCACTCAGATACGCGCTTTCCCACGAATACACTTTTTGGGCATCGGGTTGTGTGTGCCGTTTGAGTGCAAGAAGTTCGTTGTAGTCAGCCTCTGCCTTAGGGCGAACTTTCTTTTGAAGGTTTTTCTCGAAATCCCAAACCTGTTGGGGCGTTCTTGCCATGCGGCTTTCGAGTTGGTATTCGGCGTAGGTGTGGTACCCTAATAATTCTACCATCTCCTGACGCAATTTTAGGACTTCTTGCAACACCTCTAAGTTTTTACCTGCCGCACGGTTCAAAAACTTTTTGAGTAAGGTTTTTCTTGCTTCTTCCGACTCCGAAAACTTCATAAATGGTCGGTAAGAAGGATAGTCGAGCTTAATCGTAAACGTTCCGTCTTTGTTCTGACGTACTTTTTGGTAGTCCTCGGGAAGTCCTTTGATTTCTTTTTCTGAGACAACTAACTCATCTTCGTGAGCCGCGATATTACGTTGAAAATCGGTACTAAGCTGACTGATTTTATTTTTTAGCTGACCCAGAATTTCGCGTTTTTCGGCGGGTAAAGCAAAGCCATTTCGTTCAAACTCCTCGACGGACTCTCTTATAAACTTTTCGCGGTAGCCTGTTAGTGTTTTGGCTTCTTCGGACTCGCTGTACGCCTTTATGGCACGATACAGATTTTCGTCTAGACTGATTTTATTGTAAAACTCCTGAATCTGCTGAACGGCTTGGTGGCTATTTTGATAAACTTCTGCATCCGACGAAGTATTTGCTAAAAGGTAGATCGAACCAAATGTTACATCAAGCTGCGCGTAAAGGCGGTCGAGTGCATCGGGGGTATTGGCAAAAGTGCGCTCCTTGTCAGGGATGACGTATATTTTTTCGAGTCCTGCTTGAATCTCCTGAAGCGTAGTCTCGACGGCTTGAGGAATTTGTGCCGCCTGAAGGTTGGCAAAGTCAGTAGTTTGATTGAAAGCGGGTAATAATGGGTTATTCATTTTTGGTATGTGTAATTTTAAAGAAGTAAAGTGTTAGAGCGCGCGTTTTGTTGTTTTTTCGTCAATGTCCACTAAAATAACCGTACAACTGATACACAAATAAGCCCACGCCTGCTAGGATCAAATACCCGTTCACTGCCTTATAGAAAGCGGGGAACTGCTCATGTCGTCGGGATAGCGTGATGATAAAAACGATCGGAATCAGTGCCAGTACCTGGCCTAGTTCTACGCCTACGTTAAAGCACAAGATTTTCAATAGAAATTCTTCTTGCCCCATATCAAAAGACTGTAGCCGAGTGGAAAGCCCAAAACCATGAATCAATCCGAAGACACCCACCATCAACAGCAAATTAGGAGAATCCATTTGTAGCTTTTTGAAGCCTCCTAAGTTCTCAAATCCCTTGTACAAGACACTTAAGGCGATGACAGCATCCACTAGGTGTTCGTTAGCAGTAATTCCCGCGTAAGTTGCGCCGATTAGTGTGACGCAGTGCCCCAACGTAAAAACGGTGATGAATTTGAGGATGTCTTTGAAGCCTTTCAGATAAAAGATCACGCCCGCCAAAAAAAGCAGATGGTCGTATCCTGTCAGCATATGCGTAGCACCTACCTGTACGTAAGCCCACAAACCACCATTTCTTAAAAGCGCTTGGGCGGCACTTGTTACTTCATGCCCCAAACCTACGACGGGTATAAGCACCAGAAGCAGCGTTAGCCCTCGCTTCAAATGCTGCTGCATCACTTGTTCTTGCTAAAAATGAAGAATAATACACCAATAATCACCAGACTACTCACCACAAAAAGCCATGTAGGAATACCTTCGTCTTCGTGGTCGTGATCCCCGTGCGTGTGAGTGGTTTCATCGTGTTTGTGCGTAACTTCAAAGGTAAGCGTTGCCCATCTGGACTGATGGGTTAGCTCGGAGGCATCATTAACGCTAGTCATGTGAATTGTTCTTAGGTAATAGATACCATCTTCTGGTAACTCTACGCTCACAATCCCTTGGGTATCGGTTCGTAATTGCTGCCCGCTGGCATGTACGTGCGTTTCTGCTTCCTCGTGTTCATGGGTATGCGCGTGTTTCGTACCGATATAGTCAGCGTACACGAGCTGCTCGGCAAGTGGTTTACCGTCCAGAAGTAGCTGTACTTCTAGCTTTTCGCCACTATATTTATCGTAAGGGTTTGCCTTCGGAACAAACTCAATGGGGTAGCCCAGTACCGTTTTCCAATCATCCGTCTTGGTATCTCCTACCTGATAAATGGCTTTTACGTGCTTCTGATAGCTTTCTACGGCATCCTGAGTTAGTAAATCGTTGTTTGTACGGTATTCGAGCCTATCCAAGACGCCATCGTGTTTGAGGTAGTCATTAAACTTTTCGGCACTGAGTTCGATGGTTCTCGCCCTTGTGGATACTCCGGCAACGTAAGTCCCTGCTTCACCCGTATTAAAAGTTAATTGCGTAATGGTACTGTCTTGATCTCTCCACCGAGTGGAATCAACGGGTAGTCTTTTGCCTTGCGCAACAAAAGAGGCATCCAGCATTCGGTCACGCGAAATGATATTTTCACTATTTTCAAAAGTTCCGTTGTAGAGGCTTAAAGTCGCCTCTTGGTTAGGCTGCAAAAAGTACGCATCCATTTTTACGTACAGGTTATGACTGGAAAGTACCAAAAATGCAAACAATAGCAATACGGGCTTTACTGTCGTGTTTAGCTTCATTTTGTGTGATTTTTTACGTTCAAAATTAACCAAAAGGATTCACATTTACAGGATAACAATCTCTTCAATCATCCCGAATCCCATGTACTCGTTGAGCCGCTTGATGATCTCGGACTTAGAAAGCAAAATTTCATGGCGTAAAGGAGCCGAAGTCATTGCCAAAAACAGCGTTTTGTCTTTGACACGAAGAGATTCCGTACGAGTTGAGACAAATTCCCCCATGAGCTTTTCCCAGGCTGCTTTCAGGCGGGCCTCATGGTAATGCTGCCCTAAGCGATAATGTTTGAGAAGTTTTTCC
>CAZNAK010000128.1:0-6762 GCA_964570645.1 uncultured Cytophagales bacterium
TAGATTTGTGGATAAAGTTAGGTTACGATATGCTGTATTTTGGAAAGGCCAGGTTCATCTGAACGTGGCTTTTTTTATTTGTTCTGATTAGCTTTACGACTCGTTTCAAGGAATCAATAATTCATTATCATGTATCGCTTTGGACTCATCGGCTTTCCGCTTTCGCACTCTTTTTCTCGAAGGTATTTTACAGAAAAATTTTCTCGGATGGGTCTGAGATACACGTACGATAACTTTGAGATTGAAGATATTCAAACTTTTCCCGCTTTTCTATCCAAAAACGCTGACCTCAAAGGGCTGAACGTGACCATTCCGTACAAAAAGGCGGTAATGGAGTTTTTGGATGAGATCGCGCCACAAGCCCAACGTATTGGGGCGGTTAACACGGTATCCTTTCGGGAAGATGGTAAAAAAATAGGCTACAATACCGACTATATCGGCTTTAGGGACTCGTTGTTAGCCATGATCGGAAAACGCCGCGACCTCAAAGCATTGATTCTAGGTACCGGCGGGGCAGCCGAAGCGGTGCGCGTTGCGTTAGAGGACTTACAAATTGACATCACTTTTGCCTCACGTACAGGCGGAAGGGTTCTGCACGGGCATCCTGTTGTAAGCTATAAAGAAGTTTCAGTCAACGACTTTTCTCTTCTCATCAATACAACGCCACTCGGGATGTACCCAAAAGTAGAAGCTGCACCTGCGTTAGACTATAAAAACCTAACCGATCAGCATTTCTTATTCGATTTAGTTTATAATCCAGAGGAAACTGTGTTTTTAAAACATGGAAATCATGTAGGTGCGGCTACCCAAAATGGGCTACCTATGTTACATGGGCAAGCCGAAGCTGCTTGGCGGATATGGACGGCATAGTACCTGCTTTCTGGACGCTATTTTTAGGGGAGAAAAGTACGTTTACATGAAATTAAGCGAAATTTCCGTATTTTTGCCTTCCAAATTAAGTCAGCTCTCAAAAAATTTATGTTTGATAATCTATCCACTCGCCTAGATAAAGCCTTACGTACCCTAAAAGGACAAGGTAACATTACCGAAATCAACGTTGCAGCAACGGTCAAAGAGATCCGCCGTGCCCTAGTTGATGCCGACGTAAACTACAAAGTAGCCAAAGAGATCACCGACGATATCAAAGAAGAAGCCCTCGGACGTGAGGTCTTGATCTCTGTACAACCCGGGCAGTTGTTCATCAAGATCGTTGACGAAAAGCTGACCGAACTTATGGGCGGCGAAAAGTCAGATATCAAACTAGACGGTAATCCTGCTGTGATCTTGTTAGCAGGACTCAACGGTGCGGGTAAAACCACATTTTCGGGAAAACTGGCTAGCTACCTCAAAAAACAGGGTAACTCGGTCATGCTGGCTGCTTGTGATATTTATCGCCCTGCGGCCGTGCAGCAACTCCAAACGCTCGGCGAACAGGTTGGCGTAGAGGTCTATGCCGAACCCGAAAACACAACCGATGCTGTAAGCCTTGCTACGCGTGCCGTCGAACACGGTAAGAAGACGGGTAAAAAGGTGGTCATCGTGGACACAGCAGGACGTTTGGCCATTGACGAAACCCTGATGAAGGAGATCGAAGCCGTCAAAGCCGCCATTCAGCCCTCGGAGACGCTGTTTGTCGTCGATGCCATGACAGGACAAGATGCCGTCAATACGGCAAAAGTCTTCAATGAACGCATTGATTATGACGGTGTCGTACTCACCAAGTTAGACGGTGATACACGAGGCGGTGCGGCACTTTCTATTCGTCGTGTCGTCGAGAAACCCATCAAATTTATTGGTACATCCGAGAAAATGGATGGTATCGACGTTTTCTATCCTGATCGGATGTCGCGCCGTATTTTGGGAATGGGCGACGTACTTACTCTTGTAGAACGTGCCCAGCAAGTGTTTGACGAGGAAGAGGCACAACGCATCCAGAAAAAGATGCGCAAAAATCAGTTTGACTTTGAGGATTTCCGCTCACAGATCCAACAGATCAAAAAGATGGGTAACATCAAAGACCTATTAGGGATGTTACCAGGCGTTGGAAAGATGGTCAAAGATGTAGATATTGATGATAATGCCTTCGTACCCATTGAGGCAATGATTGGCTCGATGACCTTAGAGGAGCGTCATAATCCGCACATTATAAATAGCAGCCGCCGCCAACGGATTGCCAAAGGTAGTGGTACGAGTGTACAAGAGGTTAATAACCTCATCAAGCAGTTCGATGAGATGCGAAAGATGATGCGGAAGATGAACAAGCAGTCAGGTGGTGGCGGTCATTCTCTTCCCAAAGCTCCTTCCTCGCGTCGTGGAGCCTCAAAGTCAAGTAAGCGCGCCGCCCTTGGCCGTGCGGTCTTGAAGAGGAAGAAAAAGAAAAAAAGATAAAGCCATACACATTTAGGCACTGTTTTTTCTCGGTTTTAATGTTACATTGTTATATAATAACACAGACTCAAGGATAAGAATACACTTTTGCGACATCGAGGTCAACATATCTTTTATTTGCTTTTCCTGCTATCTTGCTTATTTACAATGAGTAGCAGTTTGGTATGGGCGCAAGGTGAGGGTAAGTTCCAGATACGTAACTATCTTCCTCGCGAGTACGACGGACAGGGACAGGTAATAAATATCTTTCAGAGCGAATCAGGTATTTTGTATTTTGGGAACGCAAGCGGTGTAGTTGAGTACGACGGGGTGGACTACCGTGTCATTTCTACATCTAATTATAGCATAGCACGTGGTATTATCCAAACTGATGACGGTACGATTTACGTTGGTGCAATTGGCGAGTTCGGTTATTTATCGCCTACCCCGACAGGGAAGCTCGTATATGTCTCTTTACTTGATAAAGTACCCGAGGCGTATCGTAACAACATCAATGATGTTTGGACTGTCCATAGTGTAGGCAATGAGGTATATTTTCAGACAAGTCGCAATATTTTTCGTTGGGATGGTGAACAGATTAAAACATGGGAAGCTCAAAATAGCTATCACGTGATGTTTTCGGTTGGAAAACGTCTTTTTGTACGTGAGTTTGGTGTAGGTTTATTTGAGCTTAACGAAAACGATACGTGGGAGCTTACCCCTCAGGGTGATTTTTTTGAAGGGGAGCGTATTTATTCTATGCTACCTTTCGGGAACGACGAAATTCTAATAGGTTCCAGAACAAAAGGCTTCTTCATTTACGATAGTCAAGCACCTCAAGACTCTGTATTTCGACCCTTCGACACAGAAATATCTGACTTTATCATTAATAACAACCTGTATGCAGGCCTTTATGATGCAAGCAGAGACTACTACCTTTTCGCTACGCTTGGCGGCGGGGTAATCGTCATGTCCCCACAAGGTGAAGAGCTTTTTCAGATTAATCAATTACTTGGGCTTTCTAGTGATGATATTCTAGTTATGTGCCCAGGTAACTCTGGTGGACTTTGGTTAGGTACCGAGGCTGGTTTTTCAAGAGTAGCACTCAATATGCCTGTTCAAAAGTGGGATAACACCAAAGGACTTATCGGTAGTGCCGACTACATGACCCGTCACGAAGGTCGTTACTACGTGGCTACTGGTCAAGGCGTATTTGTTTCGACAGAAAATGGGTTCACTGAAGTTGGAGGAATTGGAACGCAATGTTGGGATATTGAAAAGGCAGCTATGCCTGACGGAAGCACACAAGTTTTAGCAGCCTCAAATTATGGTGTTCACTTAATTTCGACAGAAAGCAACAGCTCTCCGCTTATATTGAAGCGTGGTTATACCCGAATTGTCACGCAATCGCCACACGACCCAACAGAAATTTTTGTGGGACATTTGCAGGGAATCAGTGTTCTGAAGTATAAGAATGGACAGTTTCGCTTGCTTCGGGACATCAAAACCCCAATTACGGACATTCAAACAATGGACTTTGCCAAAGACGGGACGCTATGGGTGGGGACTGCAGTACAAGGTTTGGGGCAATTACGATTTCAGGGAAAAGGCAACTCCCCTTATCAGTTTACGCCCTATGACTCTTTCAATGGCAAAAGCATCGTAAGTGAGACCTTTGTTGGTCGGACGGGGGATGAGCTTTTTGTGATGACGCGTGAGGGAATGTTTCGATATGAAGCGGGTGAACTCGTAGAAGAAACGCGCTTTAAAGTTGGCGGAAATCGCTTTGTCACCACCATTGAGAAAGATCAGAAAGGCACCTACTGGCTAGGTGTCAATACAATCATGGGTACGAACTGGCTCGAACATGCCATCCCGCAAGGTGAAGGAGCAATGAAACGGGACTCGACCTCCTTCCTCCCTTTTACCTACAATAGTGTTGTTTCTGTCTTTAGCGAGCCTGATCTGAACGGTATATGGATTGTAGGACAAGATGGTGTATATTTCTATAACCTAGACGAGGAGGATGACGTGGAACTGCCCCGTACCGTGATCAGAAGAGTGGTTTCCACCAAGAGCAATGAGGTAATATTCTGGGGGCATTATTCTGACGACAGAAAACGTTTTCTGACTCAGCAACCCGAACAAATGATTCCTACTCTTCCCTATGAGAAAAACTCGCTAACCTTTTACGCTGCTACGCCCGAGTATGGAGAGGAAGATCGCTTAGAGTACAGTTTTCTGCTGAGCGATCACGATGAAGAGTGGTCAAAATGGGCACTCGACCCCAAAAAAGAATACACTGAACTTTCTGAGGGGCAGTATGAGTTACAAGTACATTCAAGGGATCGTTATGGGAACGTAAGTCAGATCGGCTACTACCGCTTTACAATCGCCCCACCTTGGTACCGTACCATACCCGCTTACATTGCTTATGTGTTACTTTTTGCCATATCTTTATTTGTGATCGTTCGTGTAAGCCGACAAAATCTTCAAAAAGAGAAGTTCGTACTTGAAGATATTGTACAGAAACGTACCAGAGAGGTAGAGGAACAAAAAGAGCGCATTTTGGCTCAAAATAAAAACTTAGAGCAGAGCCGCCTCGAGGTTCAATTACAAAAAGATCAACTGGAGTTATCTTACCAAAATGTCCGACTGCTCAGTCAGATTGGGCAAGAAATTGCGGCAATTAACTCCATTGAGCAGCTTACCGAAACGATGTATGAAAAAGTGAATCAGCTTATGGATGCATCGGGGTTTGGAATTGGTGTATGCAACTTCGAGAAGGAGGAGCTTGAAATTCGAGGATTTATCGAGAAGGGCGTAAAACTCCCCCCCGACTCCGACAGTCTGCACGAGCCACGCTTATCAGTTTGGTGCTTCAAAAACGATAAAACGGTACACGTCAACGAAAGAAAAGACATTCAAAACTACCTTAACGGTGTCGCTTATGAGTCAACAGGGCACGGCGAGATGGCCGAGTCGATCATTTACGCTCCCTTACGGTTTGATGGTGGTGTACAAGGGGTAATTACGGTACAAAGTTTCAAGCCCAATGCCTACTCTGAGTATGAGATCAATATGGTTGAAAACCTAGCAAACTATGTTTCGATCTCTATTGAGAACGCACTTCTGTACGAAAACTTAGAGGAAAAAGTAGAAGAAAGAACCGCAGAAGTAGTACGACAAAACAAAGAAATTGCGGAGAAGAGTAAGCTATTAGAGCAAAAAAATGAGGATATGGAGGTTCAGTCTCGATTACTCGAAAAGAAGAACCAAGATATTACTTCAAGTATCAATTATGCCAAGCGTATTCAGGAAGCCATGCTGCCTAACCTTTCACAGATCAAAGCAAGCTTCCCAGATTCTTTCGTTGTCTTTGAGCCGCGTGACATTATTAGTGGCGATTTTTATTGGTTTACAGAATACAACCATCCAAAAGAAGGGCGGAAGCTTATTGTCGCCGCCGTTGATTGTACGGGGCACGGCGTGCCAGGTGCATTTATGTCAATGATTGCCAACGAGTTATTAAATGAAATTGTTAATCTTGTAGGCGAGATCAATCCAGGTAAAATTCTCACAAAATTGCATGAAGGAGTCCGAAAAGACCTCCGTCAGTACGAAAATGATAATCGTGACGGTATGGATATTGCCCTCTGTGTAATTGATCAAGAGAAAAAGACGCTGGACTTCGCTGGTGCCAGAAACCCATTAGTTTATATTCAGGGCGGGGAGTTTAAGCGTGTACGAGGGGATAAATACTCCATTGGAGGTCGGCAGCGGGGTATGACGGAACGTATATTTACGACACATCGCATCCATTTTCATCAGCCCACGACCTTCTACATTTACTCTGACGGCTACCAAGATCAGTTTGGAGGACCTGAAGGACGTAAATTTACAACCACGCGCTTCCGTAGCTTACTCTACAATATCTACTTCCTTTCAATGGAAGAGCAAAAGCAAATTCTTGAAACAACTCTACGGGACTGGAAAGGCAATAAACGCCAAATTGATGATATTCTCGTTATGGGCTTTAGTATATAGATCCCATTTGCTCGGGCTTGCTTACTTGCCAGTAATAAGTATGCATGCATAACTTATTGTGCAAAATAACCTAAAAAAAGTTCTACTACCATACAATAAAGTGTCACAATCACGTTATTGCGACATAAATCATCGTGAAAATGCTACTTTACAGTCTAAAATACTGGTAAAAAGCAGCAAAATTGGTAGTGCAGCTTTTTAGTAACTAGCCAATCTTCTGTTTTAATACAGTTCTGCTAACTTATTTTTTTACTTTAAAAAGTCATAGTAATGATCCAGCGTTTACTTACCCTAACATGTTTCTGCCTTTTAGCTACCTTATCCACAACCTATGCGCAATCTTCTGGT
>CAZNAK010000129.1:0-1366 GCA_964570645.1 uncultured Cytophagales bacterium
CCAGTCCCGTATCGGTGATGACCCGAAAGGTAATCGAATCAATTTTTTTCATATCCACGCTATGATCTTCGTAGTCATACGTAAAATTTTCTCCATGATACGTAAAGGCTTTTGCGATGACCTCTCCGTTGAAAGTCATTTTACGGTTTTTCCCGACTATGACGGGCGTTTGGGGTATAGGCTTCGCTCGTAATATCATGGTATCCGCATAGCTTACCTTCAAGACAAGTGAATCTACGCCATAGACTTTCATTTGTTTCTTCTTGAGGTCGTAAGTTAAGCTCTTCTGGATATCGGCAGAGGCAGGCATGAAAATATCATCGAAGTCAATGACTCCGCGTCCACCACTAGCGCGTATGACATTGGCTGGTGTGTTTTTTAGCTTTTTGGCACGTGCATACAAAATCCCACGCCGTTTAAGCTCTACCCAGTCTAACTCTTCATAAAAGCGTATGTAATCCTCTTGGTCCAGACGTCGTAAGCCTGACTTTAGGGTTTGATAATTTTGATCTTCTGCGTAGGGATGAAGCTGACTTTTTTGATACTCGGGTAGCTGGTTTCGGATATTACTTTGCGGGAATAATTTTGGATATTCTTTTTTGAAGTATTCATACATGTTGATAGAAGAGAACTCTGACGCACCGCACTCCTTTCCGAAGTTGTAAGCCATGATGAGTGGGTGGAAGCTTCCCAGTCCTTGTAGATCGTCAAATCGGGACTCATTGAAGCGATCTACTGACTCGATTTCTGCGGGTACCACGCCACGTCCCTGCAACATGGAGACATTCATGGTATCCTCTTCGATGTTCCACTTGAGATAATCCGCCAGTACGGTCGTCATATGATACGAGTCTTGAAAGCGGGCGTATTTGTAGTTCTTTGGATCTTTTTTGGCTTTCAGTACGTTGTTTGCGTTGTTGTAGTAAAGCTGTACGGCACGATGATAAATAGAGTCTTTTTGTTCCTTGTCCCGATAAATGATCAGCTCGGAACGTTTATTCGTAATTCGTTCGCCCCGAATAACAAACGGAAGCCTTGACTTGGCAATAAAACGTACGGAGTCCCCGCGCCTTACCGTGATGGTGGATACGCCCAAGCCGTAGCTCTTACCCGTCACCCGTGTGCCAATCATGCTAAACCCACCAAAATGGGTCACACCTTCCATCTGTAAGTCCATGGAGTAGTCGGGGTAATAGGACTGAAAGCGAGGAAAAATTGGATCACGATCTTCGTACTTTCTTGTACTGCGGAACTCAAAAACGCCACGTACAGAGTCCTGACTTCCCAGGCGTTTGTCGTAGTTCATGAACACATCGCGTGCTTTGATGTAACCATTTTTGGCAGAAAACGTATATTCGTCAAACGC